>DASCOS010000026.1 GCA_036012125.1 Vicinamibacterales bacterium
TACGGGTCTATCTGTTGAAGGACCTGATCGACCGATTAGAGAGCGGTGCCATGGCAGATTGTGGCTAAGCTTGCGCCGACGCATCACCCTTAGATATCAACCATGACTCCCAACGGACCTAGTCGTAGACCGTACGGTCTGGGCATTCCGCGGCAGCTGGTATTGCTGGCGACGGCAGTCGCAGTGCTGATGGGCTTCTTGTACACACTCTCACCGGTGAGTGTGTGGTGTGGTGTGGGAGTCGTGGGGCTCTTTATGTGGGCCGGCACTGGGCTGCCGGATCGTGAACGGCGGTGGCTTCTCAGCCTGTTGGCGGTAGCACTGGGCTTGCGGCTTCTCGTCGTTATTGGCCTGTTCCTGCTGACGGACCCGGACCAGCGCCCGCTGGTGAGCTTTTTCTTCGATGGCGACGGGATATATCTGAAACAACGCTCAATGTTTTTTCGGAACTGGTGGCTGGATGTTCCAATCCATCAGGCCGATCTTAATGTTGCATTTAACGACTACGGCTGGACGGGTTATATCTACGTGCTCGCTTATCTTCAGTATCTTTTTGGACCGGCACCCTTCGGGGTCCACCTGTTCAACATTCTGTTGTTTCTAACTGCTTCAGTGGCGCTGTACCGTCTGGTGCGAACGGCGTATATCCCGGCCGCGGCCCTGGTTGGTTTGACGCTGCTACTCTTTCTCCCGACCCTGTTTGCGTGGTCGATCTCGGCCTTGAAAGAATCGTTTCACCTGTTTGTTGGCACGGCAGCACTTATTGCCGCGGTCGGGATGGTGCGGGGCCGAGGTTGGGTCAAACTTCTTGCGGTCGTCGGACTTGTGGCTGCGATGGGGGTACTTGCGACGATTCGAGGAGGCGCGTTCGAAATTATGGCTGCTGGGCTCGCGGGTGGGATGCTGGTGAGGGTGCTGACCCTAAAGAAGTGGGTTGTGGTTGCCACGCTGGTCTGTCTCGGTGCGGGGCTGTTCGTCGTGAGTCGTAGGCCTGACTTAATAGATCGCGCGACGAGTCCGATTTTCGGTGGTAGGTCCGTGCGAGCACTTATCATACCTGTCCTCCGACGAACGGCAACGGTTCATCTGTCACACGCCATTTCACCTGGACATGGGTACAGGCTCCTAGACGACTCGTTCTATACGACAACTAGCCTCTTACGTGCATCCGCAATTGATCCAGGAAGTCCAGATAAGGCTGTTGCGACCCTGACGCTCCAGGAACTCACGCGATACGTCGTTCGGAGTGCGGTCGCGTTTCTGGTGGTGCCACTACCCTGGGACGCCGTGTCGTGGAGCGAACTCATCCTGGTGCCCCAACAGGTCGCATGGTATCTGATGGTGCCGTTGGCCCTGGTGGGTGTTGTCGCCGGACTTCGGCGAGACGTGTTAGTCACTTTGCTCTTAGTGAGCTACATTGTGGTTGCGGCTGTGCCCATTAGCCTGAGCAATGGAAATATCGGCACACTGGTACGACATCGAGACACGGTTGTGCCGTTCATTGTCTGGTTGAGTGGCTTGGGTGCGGTTTCTCTGACGGGATGGCTTGCCTCTCGTCGTTGGTTGCATACCGGTGATGTAACTGTTGAGGAAAACGAGCTACGGCAAAGGGAATTCACGGCAAGATGATGGGTTCTGACCACTCCCGACCTTGCGGAAAATCCAGACCATTTGGTCAGCAGCCTATGACCGATGGATACCGCAAGAATATTCTTAATGAAAAATGGTGATGATGAACGAGTTCTACTCCAGGACTAACGATTGAAGGAATAAGGGACGAGTGCGAGGCCAAACGGTGTATTCTAGTTAGGCGAGGGAACTATGGCTTTTGTCAATCAATTTTATGATGTTGTGCTGGTTGAAACTCCGGCTGAGCATCTTGTCGAAGCCAATGATCAGCCGCCTTATCCTGCTATTGGAGTGGCCTATATAGGAAATTACTTAGAGAAGGCCTGTTCTATTACTCCGGCTGTTATTGACCCACGTTTAGGTAGGATGACAGTTCGGGCAACAGTGGATCAGGTTATTTCGATGAAGCCAAAAATTCTTGGCTTATCCTCAATGACTTACAACGTTGGGGTTGCCGCTAGGATTTCCGAGGAGGTGAAAAAGCACCTTCCGGGAGTGGTTACTGTTCTCGGGGGATTTCATGCGGCAGCATTACCCGAAGAAACTCTAAGAGAATATCCGACGTTTGATTTTGTGGGCGTAGGAGAGGGTGAAGTTCTCTTTTCCAAGCTGGTCGAGGCCACTCTATCTAACAAGGGTACGACTCTTCAAATTCCTGGTTTATGGCACAGGGATAAAGAGGATGGGCGAATAGTCAACCAAGGGCGAGGCGAAATTCCTCCTACGTTGGATGAACTTGGAGAGCCGGGTTGGCACTTATTAGATCAAGATATTATCAAGAAAAATTGTACCGATATGGTCTTAATGACCATGAGGGGATGTCCTTTTTCCTGCGTGTTCTGTGCAAGGCCTTATGGTCAGATAGTACGTAAGAGAAGGGCTGATTTAGTCGTAGATGAGATTGAAAGAAGCTGCGAACGCTATGGTGTGAAAATTTTTGAATTTTGGGATGAAACTTTTACTGTCGATAAGAAGCACACACAAGAAATTTGCAAAGAGATCATAGCGAGAAATTTGAAGATTTCGTGGAGAAGCATGACTCATGCAAACACGCTTGATGTAGAGACTGCGAAGTTAATGAAGGAATCCGGTTGCATGCTTGTTGCCCTCGGAGTGGAGTCTGGCGATCCGACCATACTCAAGCAAATGGGCAAGAACGTGACCAAGGAAAGAGTAGTAGAGGCGCGAAATGTCTTGAAACAGGTGGGTATAAGGGTGAGAGGGCTTTATATTTTTGGCCATCCCCATGAGACGTTTAAGACAATTTTTCGGACAGTACGATTTGCAACAAAATTAAATGCCGAGGAAACTTGTATTGGCATCTTAGTTCCTTACCCCGGCACCGAAACCTATCAAATGGCATTAAAGGGTGAAGGTGGCTACCGAAAAATGTCTTTAAAGTGGAGTGATTACAATAAACAGATTGGTAATGCCATTGAATTAAAGAATATTTCAAGAAGACAATTAGAAATGTGTCAGCTGCTGGCCTATTTCTGGCTCTTCATCGTTCGCGGCAAGTGGTCTGAGCTGTATAAAACGACTACCGCAAGTAACCAAGGCTTTATTTGGAGAGCGGTGTTATCCATTGTAATTAAGATTCTAAATCCAACTGGTAAGACCTATAGGAAGTGGTTCTCGAATTCGGGCACGGTTTCGCAACACATGAAGTAATTCGCAAGCCAGAGTTGTTTTTTACACGCCCATGGCCGGCTCCGCGTCAGCCGTAACGTTCCTCGAGGCGTCTATCGTTCCACCCATATCGGCAGCCTTGAAGCAACGCTCTTTGCTGTCTCGCAATACGTAGTTGGATATTTCACGTGCTTGGTCAGAAAACACTTCTCGTTAATCCGCCACTCGTTGATGGCATTCGCTTCACGCGCCAGGGTCGTTGCCAGGAGCGGGAAGACGTACTCGGGACGACCAAGCCTCCATATACGCTGGTATTGCTGGCTTCATTGCTGAGAGAGGCTGGCTGTGAGGTTCGCCTAATCGACCAGACGGCCGAGAATCTATCAACCGCTGACCTCATCGCGCGTCTTGACGCTGAGGGTTTCGTTCCGACGATCATAATCTTCTGCAGCACGACCCCTACGCTGGAAGCTGACGCAGCCGAGATGCGCACGCTCAAGGCACACTGGAGGGTGCCGATATTTTGCTTCGGGTCTCACGCCTCCTGCGCCCCAGAACTCTCGATGGAAAAGGCGCCTGATATTGACGGGATGTTTGTTGGTGAACCGGAAGACGGCGTGGTTCAGCTCGCGGGTTTGGATTCCCTCGCCGAAGCCGACCTTGTTCCGAGCCTGACTTTCCGACAGAAAGGTGAAGTTATACCCTGCAAGTCGACTGGGACATATGCCGGCTTTACGGAGATGCCGTATCCGGCATGGGACCTCTTGCCGCTGAACCAGTATCGGCTTCCCCTAACGGACAAGCCCTACGTGCTTATTGAGAGTAGTCGTGGTTGTCCATACACGTGCGAGTTCTGCGTGGTGCCTCTCCTCCAGGGTCACATTTTTCGTGAACGTGATGCGACTGTTCTGGTTGATGAGATTGAACGGACACAGCGAGAACTTGGCATTGAGTATTTCTACATCTGGGGCGACACGGTGACACTCAATGTCAAGACGTTTAGTCGGTTTTGTGATGAGCTTATCGAACGCGACCTGGGTATTAAATGGTTCGGCAATTCTCGTGCGGACAGCTTAACCGACGAGGCGTTCGTCCACCGGCTCAAGCGATCAGGGTGCTGGATGCTCTCTATGGGGATTGAATCAGAGTCCGACGAGCTTCGGGTTGATATGGTCAAGCGCCTCGAAGCAAAGAATATCCGGACCGCAGTCGAGAACCTTCGAAAAGCTAACATCAAATCGTTCGGCTTCTTCATCTTTGGGTTTCCTGGTGATACTCCAGAAACTCTTGAGCGCACCATACAATACGCGCTGGACCTCGACCCGGACTTTGCCAATTTTTACCCGGCTGTTCCATACCCGGGGACGGAGCTCTATGAAAAGTGTCGCCGGATGGGTCTCCTGGCAAGTGACGAGTGGTCCAAGATGGAGTACTCGTTCTATCTTCTGGAGGGAAACGGACTCGACGAGAGGATTGTAATGAGTTCAATCAACAAGGCTCGTCGGCGCTTCTTTCTCAGGTTCCGGTACATCAGACGTCACTTTGGAGACATCCTTCGTCTCATATACACCAAGCGAGCGCTTACATGGCAGGTGGCGAGGCGATTATTGCTTAACGAGCGAACAAAATAACCGGCGGGACGTCCAGTGGAGCCATCGTTGGACGCTGATTGCTGGCCTTGCATGGAGTCGACAGTGGATAGTAGGCAAGTGCATGTCGCCATTTGGTTTGGGTCTATGCTGGGGGCGGTAGCTGGCGATAGCTAGGCTGTGGACGGTCACGCTTGGTGAGAAGCTGATAGACGAACAGATTGCCTAACTGCCGGAGATACCTGAGTGTCTCGTGCGCGTTCATTTTGCTCTCGCCGATTATGCGGTTGGTAAACACATACGGAAGTTCTACGACCGCGTGTGCGTGGCCACGTACGAGGAGTTCAAGGCAAATCTTAAAGCCCACTGCCGAGAGCTGTGTGTTGTGGATGACAGGGCGTTTCACGAGAAAGAACCCCGAGGTAGCGTCACGAACAGGGGTCAAAGGTCGAGCCAAGCGGCAACCCAAACGCGACAAGATCAAGCGAGAAGTCGACCATCCCCGTGTGCTACCCCCAGGAATGTATCGACTGGCTACTACGAAATCAGCATCTTTACGGATTTCGTCGAGCATGTGGGGGAGAAGTGCTGGTGGATGACCGAAGTCGGCATCCATGACACCGAGCACATTGCCTTGCGCCGCAGAAAATCCCTTTATGACGGCACTTCCGAGACCAAGTTTGCCAGGCCGATGTATGACCTTCACGTTGTCGTCCTGCTGTGCCAGCTGGTTGGCGACTTCGCCCGTTCCATCTGGCGAATTGTCGTCCACGACGATGACCTCTCCGCGAATGCCTGCGCTCCGAAAGGTGCTGGTGATGGTGTGGATCAATTCGGCGAGCCGCTCGCGCTCATTGTAAGTGGGAATTACGACTGAGAGGTCCATATCTCTCAGTCACTATAAGCCATCCTGTGATTTGCCGACACCAACGAACGCGGTGCTGCTGGGTACTACCCGGCAATGCCATTGGGTATTGGTTACGGGGCCTGCATGTTCAGCGTGAAGACCTTATGGCGACGCTCCCTTGGGCGCACTGCTCTACGGATTGGATAGAAGTGGGTGTATAGCGTGTTGAAAGAACCATTCGATCACGAGATGCCTTCAGGGAAATCCCTAGCGATCCTCAATGTGATTCCCACGCTTGGGGTTGGCGGTGCAGAGCGCTGGCTAACTACTCTTGGTCCGGCTCTCCAAAAGCGCGGACACGAATTTCACGTGGCGGCGCTCTGGGCTCCCTATAACCTCGAGCAAGAACTTGAAGCGTCTGGAATCCAAGTCTTCAGGCTCAACGTGCCGCACCGTCGTCTGTTTCCCATTGCGATTGCGAAACTACGAGCGCTCATACGCCGGAATCGATACGACATTGTGAATGGCCACCTCTTATTTGGAAGTCTATATGCCCGGTTTGCCGCTACGTTTGCACGTGGACCAGCTCGGGTGGTCAGTACGATGTACAACTTGGGCTACGACAGTTATCCAGCCAAGAGCATCTACAGGAGGTTAGGAAAATACTTAGATGGGTGGAGCGCCAGACGGTTCGACGACTTAGCGATCTGTGTGAGCCACGGCGTGGAAGCGCATTACCGGAAGCACCTTGGCTTGGCAAAAACATTCGTTTTACCACTTGGAATCTCACCAGAAACCATCATCGGTAAATCCACGCGGGATCGAGATGAGCTGCGACGTTCGCTGGGCATAGACAACTCATTCGTGATTGTAAACCCTGCCCGCTTCGTACCGGAAAAGGGCCATCGGTACTTGCTTGAAGCGCTTCGCATCTTGAAAACGGTTCATGGACTCACGCCGCAGGTGCTTGCTATCGGCGGAGGGTCTCTTCGCCCGGTGATTGAGGAGGCTGCGCGGGAGCGGGGGATAGTAGCCCAGGTCGCATTCTTGCCGGCTCTTCCGCAGCAACACCTATTGGAATACATGCGGGCGGCGGACCTCATGGTTCTTCCGTCGACCCACGACGGTTGCCCAACCGTTGTCCTTGAGGCGATGGCACTTGGTATTCCAGTTGTCGCAACTGCCGTTGGGGGTATCGTTGATCAAGTGGATCCTGACGTCTCCGGGCTGTTGGTGCCCCCGGCTGACGCAGAGTCTCTTGCCGACGCTCTTCAACGCATCATGAATAACCAAGAGCTGAGGGAACAACTGGCCCACACGGCCAAGCGGCATGTCGAGCGCTTCTACGTAGCTGAGTTGGCTCAGGGCTACGAAGCCCTCTGTATGCAACTCTTGACAAAAGGGCGGGCGGGGACACCCAGTACGACCAGTGTGCCAGAAATCGGCACGTGACCGTGCTTGATGTAGCGAACCGGAGACACGGCTAGGACCATCATGCTCGAGCGGTACTTTTTCTTGAGTGGAGATAGTCGCCGGTGGGTGAAGTGTCTTCAGGAAATGTAGGTGCAATAGAAATGCCGGTCGTACGCTCGTTACTGGGCATGCCGCGGCAGCTGGTTTTGCTGGCGACGACGGTCGCAGTGCTGGTGGGCTTCTTGTACACACTTTCACCGGTGGGTGTGTGGTGTGGTGTGGGAGTTGTGGGCCTCTTTACCTGGGCCGGTCGCGGATTGCCGGGTCGTGAGCGGCGGTGGCTTCTCAGCCTGTTGGCGATAGCACTGGGCTTGCGGCTTCTCGTCGTTATTGGCCTGTTCCTGCTGACGGACCCGGACCTGCGGCCGGCGGCGAACTTCTTCTTCGATGGCGACGGGCAGGCTCTGAAGGCTCGCTCGCTGTGGCTGCGCAACACCTGGTTAGATGTTCCAATCGGGGAGATGTATTTTCGTCTAGCCTTTCAAGACTATGGCTGGTCAGGTTACCTCTACGTGCTCGCTTATCTTCAGTATCTTCTTGGGCCGGCACCCTTTGGGATTCACCTGTTCAACATTCTGTTGTTTCTGGCCGCCTCAGTGGCGCTGTACCGTCTGGTACGAACGGCGTATACCCCGGCCGCAGCCCTGGTTGGTTTGACGCTGCTACTCTTTCTCCCGACCCTGTTTGCGTGGTCGATTTCAGCCTTGAAAGAATCGTTTCACCTGTTTGTTGGCACGGCGGCACTCATTGCCGCGGTCGGGATTGTGCGGGGTCGTGGCCGGCTGCAACTCCTTGCGGTCGTCGGTCTTGTGGTTGCGATGGCGGTACTCGCGACGATTCGAGGGGGCGCATTTGAGATCATGGCTGTTGGTCTGGCGGGTGGGATGTTGGTGAGGGTGCTGACCCTAAAGAAGTGGGTTGTGGTTGCCACGCTGGTCTGTCTTGGCGCGGGGCTGTTCGCCGTGAGTCGCATCCCCGATCTCCAGGCTCGCGTGACAGATCCAGTCACGACCGTTCTTCGAACAACCGCGCAGACGCATTTGGGCCACACGTTTACACGAGGCCATGGGTACAAGCTGCTGGACGACTCGTACTATAAAAGGTATTTCACCGACGGCAGTAACATCCATTTAATGCGTTACCCCGACCTCGTTGAGATGCTGACGCCTGGGGAACTCACGCGATACGTCGTTCGGAGTGCGGTCGCGTTTCTGGTGGTGCCGCTACCTTGGGATGCCGTGTCGTGGAGTGAAATCGTTCTAGTGCCCCAACAGGTCGCATGGTATCTGATGGTGCCGTTGGCCCTGGTGGGTGTTGTCGCTGGACTTCGGCGAGACGTGTTGGTCACCTTGCTCTTGGTGAGTTGTATTGTGGTTGCGGCCGTGCCCATCGGTCTGAGCAATGGAAACGTCGGCACACTGGTGCGGCATCGAGACACGGTTGTGCCGTTCATTGTCTGGTTGAGTGGCTTGGGTGCGGTTTCTCTGACGGGATGGCTTGCCTCCCGTCGTCGATTGTCTCTTGGTGAGGTGAGTGTTGAGAGGGAAGGTCTGAGTTGAGGATGAAGGCAACGGTTGGAACGGAGAGGGACTTGTGCGCCGTCGTATTGTGGTTGGCTTAACGGCATCGACTCTCATGGGGGTGGTCTTTCTTGTTGCCATGATGCCAGTGGCGACTCAACAGGGGATCAACTACGAAGTTTCGACCCACCATGTATCGCTTCATCAGAAAGTTTTCGATTTTGTCTATCGGTCTAACCACTATCAGTTACTTGCTGATGAGGCTACCCTAGGTACGTCGACTGACCAGGAGCGAGTGCTTGCTGTTTTCGACTGGACACAGCGAAATATTCCTCGGACTCCTAAAGGATGGACGGTTGTCGACGACCATATCTTGAACATCATCATCCGCGGCCATGGCACGGCAGACCAGCGCGCGGATGTATTCACGACGCTGAGCACGTATGCAGGCGTTCCAGCTTTCTGGGCGAAGGTAAGGCTTCAAAAGTCACAGGACGGCATCATCCTGTCCTTTGCGTTGGTTGATGGCCGCTGGGTGGTGTTCGATGTGGACAACGGAGTCGCGTTCCGTAACGACCGGGGTGATTTGGCGACCTCAGGCGATCTACGCAATCGGCGAGACCTCATACCTTCGAGGTTATATGACCTGAAGGTTGGAGGCACCCCATACCCTCGATTCTTGGAGCATTTGCAGCGTCCGCCAGTACCGAACCCTCTTCGCGCAGAGTTGCAGATGTCAGGGCAGCGATTACGGTATGAGTTGAGACGCGTGCTAAGTGTAGGGGAGAGCGATGGATTTCAACGGTAAGGTCATTCTAATCACAGGTGGGACAGGGTCATTTGGGCAAAAGTTTCTAGAGACGGTTCTGGAGCGGTATGAACCGCGAAAGGTCATTGTCTTTAGTCGTGACGAGTTGAAACAGTCCGAGATGGCCAGGGAATTCGGTGGACCGAACGTCCGCTACTTCATTGGCGATGTGCGTGACTTGGACCGCCTCAAGCGTGCCATGCATGGTGTTGACGTAGTGGTCCACGCGGCGGCAATGAAACAGGTGCCAGCGTGTGAATACAACCCCTTCGAGGCTGTTAAGACCAATGTGCTAGGTGGGGCGAATGTGATCGAAGCATCCATTGATGCTGGCGTCAACAAAGTTCTCGCTATCAGTACGGACAAAGCAGTGAACCCCGTCAACCTGTATGGAGCGACGAAGCTCTGCACCGAGAAACTGTTCGTGCAGGGAAATTCCTACGTTGCCGAGGGTGGCACACGTTTCAGTTGTGCTCGGTATGGCAACGTTGTGGGAAGCCGCGGGAGTGTGATCCCACTGTTTGTTGAGCAACATCAGAGTGGAACCATTACCGTTACCGACGAACGGATGACGCGCTTCTGGATCACCTTGCAGCAGGGTGTGGACTTTGTCATTCAGAGTCTGGGCGTGATGGAGGGCGGTGAGATTTTCGTGCCTAAGATTCCCAGTATGCACATTCTTGATCTTGCCAAGGCCGTTGCACCAGGGAGTCAGGTTGAATTCCGAGGGATTCGGCCCGGGGAAAAATTACACGAGGTGCTCGTCTCAGAGGATGAGTCCCACCATACGCTTGAGCACGAGAAATTCTTTGTCATCACACCGCTCCATTCTTGGTGGCGCAGTGACAACTGGCAAAATGGCCAGCCGGTGCCCACCGGGTTTCGATTTAGTAGCGACGCAAATACGCAATGGCTCTCGGTGGACGACTTACGCGCGTTGGTAGATGACATTACGCAAGATTTATGACCTCTAACCCTCGGCGGGACACGCCTCTGGCAATTCACGGTGGCCCTCCTGTCCGTAAAGCGCTATTGCCGTATGGCCGACAGACGCTAACTGAGGCAGATGTGGCTGCGGCAACGGAGGTGTTGCGCTCGGACTGGCTTACCACGGGTCCGAAGGTTGCAGAATTCGAAGAGGCGATAGCCGACTACGTTGATGCGCGGCACGCAGTGTCATTTAGTTCTGGGACGGCAGCACTTCATGCCGCTGTACTTGCTGCTGGACTCAAGCCTGGTGACGAGGCGATTACAACGCCGCTTACATTTTGCGCGACTGCCAATGCGGCGCTTTACGGCGGGGGCACACCGGTCTTTGCTGATGTTAGGGACGAGACCCTGACGATCGATCCGAAAGAGGTCGAACGCCGTATCACGCCGAGAACGAAGGCGCTTTTACCCGTTGACTATGCAGGTCAACCGGCGGACCTTGATGCGCTGTTGGCCCTTGCGGATCGTCATGAGTTGCTCGTTATCGAGGATGCAGCGCATGCGTTGGGCGCTAAGTATCGAAGTCGTATGGTGGGGTCCATTAGTCACATGTCTGTGTTCAGTTTCCATGCGGTCAAACACTTGACGACGGGTGAGGGGGGCATGGTCACGACGAATAACTCTGATTTTGCGCAGCGGCTCCGCGAGGTTCGAAACCACGGGATAGATAGCGATGCTCGTGCACGCCAGGCCGCTGGACACTGGCATTATGAGATGACGACGCTCGGGTTCAATTATCGGCTGACTGATATTGCGTGTGCCTTGGGCCTTGCACAGCTTCCGCGTCTATCTGCTAACTTGGCTAGGCGACGAGCGATCGCCGTGCGCTATGGAAAGGCGCTAGCCACTGTTCCTAGCCTGACGCTGCCGATTGTGGCGGCTGATGTGACCTCTGCTTGGCATTTGTATCCCGTGCGTGTCGATGCCTCAATCGATCGAGCCGAAGTATTTAATGCGCTGCGGGCAGAAGGTCTAGGCGTAAATGTACACTACATACCAGTTCACCTTCACCCGTATTACCGTAGCCGATTCGGCTACAGGGGTGGCGAGTTTCCGATCGCGGAAACCGCGTCCGGTCGGCTCATTAGCCTGCCGATGTTTCACGGGATGACTGACGAAGACGTCGACGATGTGATCTTCGCTGTAGAAAAAGTAATGAACTACTTTTAACCTGGGGATTATGATTGTGGAGAGTTCCGAAGGCCGTTCCACAGCGCCTCGGCAATCCGAAAGTCCTCCTCAGTATCGATGTCTACCGTCTGGAGTTTGCTGGGCAGTTCGATGAGCCTGACAGTGTTCCAGTCCCAGTAAGTACCTTCACGAAACAAGTACTCTTTACTGAAGAAGTAGAGCGCATGCGCAAACTCCAAGACGGGCTTGACGGTCTTGGTATTGATGGTGTGGGCAGTAATGTCAAAGTTCAGTGGGTGGCGGTCGAGGGACAGTAAATGATTTGTCTTCCGGATAACGCCGAATGCAGGCTGTGAGTCGTTAGCTATGCAATCGTCAAGAAACGACGTAATGGTGTCGAGTTCTAAAAATGGTAGTGAAGCATTGACGCAAAGGAAGTGTGTGAACTCGAGCGGTTGCAGGAACGAGAGGATCTCGACAATGGGTTCGTCGATCGTAGCCGACCGTTCATCGCGTTGCACGAATCGGACGCCATGGTTATTACAGAGTGAACGAAACTCTGGTTCATACCCAGCAAAGAACGTGGGTTGGTGGCAGCGCGCGAATTTCGTGAGGAGGATGTCGGTCAAGGTGGTGCCGGCGAGCGGTCGCAGCATCTTATTCGGGCACCGCTGGCTGTCCGTTCGCCCGAAGGAGAAGATGGCGACGTCTGTTGTGGGTGGATTGCTCATACCGGTCATCCTACTCTCTGCGCCCATCAAACTGGTGAATAACAACGCCCAATAATTCTAGAGAATGCTGATCCTAGATCAACAACGGCTGAAGGGGATGAGAGATTTTCTGAGGTATCTTGATTCAGCCAGAGATGGCCGATGACCGTTGGCGCGATAGTGCAGGCCCGCTTAGGCTCGACGCGGCTTCCTGGCAAAGCCTTGCTCGACATCGCGGGGACTTCGATGGTCGCAAGAGTACTCGACCGAACCCGTCGAGCACAGACCATCGACCGCGTGATCTTAGCGACCACCACCACCTCTCAGGACGATCGGCTCGTGGAATACGTGCGTGGACTACCGGTTGAGGTTTACCGAGGGGATGAGGATGATGTCCTGGACCGCTACTACCAAACAGCCGAGCACTACGCGCTGGATGTTGTGGTCAGGATTACATCCGATTGTCCTTTACTTGACCCAGGTCTCATTGACCAAGTTGTTCAGCCTCTCCTCGATTCGTTGTCAACAGTGGATTTCTCGGCGAACACTCTAGTGCGAACTTTTCCTCGTGGTCTCGACGTTGAAGCCGTGACTTCGACTGCGTTGAAACGTGTCTGGCGGACAGCGAAGGCGCCGCACCAGCGGGCGCATGTGTTCCCATACGTCGACGAGCACCCCGAGGAGTTTTCAACCGTGAGTATCACCGATGAGATTGATCGCTCCTGGATGCGCTGGACTGTGGATTTCGAGGAGGATTTAACCTTTGTTCGCCAGGTCTGCCGCTTTCTTGAGACTCAAGAATTCACGTGGCGAGATGTGCTGATGCTGTTAGAACGGCAGCCTGAGTTGCTGCGGATCAATGAGATGGTGCGTCAGAAATCTGCGCACGACCTTTGATATTGCAATGAATCACTCCAGCGAAGGGACCAGGGTATGACTATTCTCGTCATTGCTGCGCATCCTGATGACGAAGTTCTCGGGTGCGGTGGCACGATTGCTCGTTACGCTAATGAAGACGATGTCCATATCGCTATTCTTGGCGAGGGGGTCAGTTCCAGATACGAGCAACGAACCGACGTGCCCGCGGCGCAGCTCCAGAAGCTCCAGGCGGACGCCAAAGCGGCGGCGGAGGTTCTGGGTGCGCGGTCGGTGTCGTTTTGCGGACTGCCGGATAACCGATTCGACGAAGTTGGGTTACTAAACCTCATCAAACCGGTTGAGAAGTGGGTGGAAACATTTAGGCCCGATGCCATCTATACACACCATCCTGGTGATTTGAATATCGATCACAGTATGACGTTCCGAGCTGTGCTTACAGCTACCCGTCCAGATGCTTCTAGAGTGAGTGTGCCTAATCTTTATACCTTCGAAGTGCCGTCGTCGACCGATTGGGCCTTCCAACGGGTGTCGCCGGTGTTTCGGCCAAACGTATTCGTGGACATTAAGGATTCCCTCGACTGTAAGATCACCGCCATGCAGTGCTATGAAAGTGAGCGACGTGAAGCACCACACCCCCGCTCGCCAGAAGTGTTGCGGGCTGCGGCTACGCGGTGGGGTTCCACGGCAGGAATGTCGTGTGTTGAGGCCTTCGAGTTGATTCGGTCGGTGAGGTAGGACGTTCTGTCTAACGGTGAGGCAACTGGTGGAACTCTGGCATGAGTAGCAAGTTGGCGATTGTGTTTTGTGTCCATCACAAACCTTGGCTCATGATGGCCACTCTTTTGACCACGGTGACACAAGACCGCTTGGATGCTGATTTCTACTTCGTCTACAACCTAGGGGATGGAACGAGTGCTCGAGAGTCATATCGGGAATACGAGCAGATCGCGACTACTTTGGGGGTAAACCGAAAACTCAGTCCATTCGACGAGCGAGTTCGCGAAGTATGCCGACTTCGTCGCACTCGAATCTTTGAGTTGGAATACGAGAATGATCACGGGTTAGATTCTGGCGCTTGGTACAAGTTCATTCGCGAAGGACACTGGCGTGCTTACGAGCGCGTGCTCTTTTTGGGTGAAGGGGCCATTCTGGCCCACCCACGGCTACTCTCGGCGTTAGTGGATTTTACGGAACGCCGCCACGTGCATTTTGTCGCATCCGGACACGAGAAAAGACGGATACCTCGGGACGTCGCGGAGGGGTGTCACGCGAGAGATGTCGAGACATCGCCGATAGGGCGGTTTTACGGACAACAATTTGTTGAGACATTCAGGATTTTCTGTCGCGATCCCAAGTTCAAAGTTCTCTATGAGCGATGGGGTTCAGATTTCTCTATCGAGACCGAGAACCACGTGCCGAATGTGTCCCAAAGGGGAGCGCTCCCGCGCCTCATGAGGGCTCGGATCCAGCAGAAGTGGGGCTCGCCCTTTACTCACCCACACGTTTCGTGGCCTGGACGAACCGTCCGACGGATTCCGCTGGTATTCGATAGATGGGCTTCACAGGCGAGTATGTGGGTCGGGCACACTGTCAAGGATACCGGTGGTCCTGTCTTGGCTTACCACAATGGCATACCCCAAGTGGTGACAGAGTCAGATGCTGAGCATGGCGTGCACTTTCACCGTGAGCGTGGCCCTGAGTGGTTTGGATGTGCGGCCCTTCACCTGTTGTCCCGTGATTTTCTATTGCGTTTGAGTGAAAAGCTGGATCAGTTTGAGATGTACGACGCTCTAGACATGCCATTTGCGGGTTCTCCGCTCGAACATATCTGGGGCTTCCTACCGGCCTGGTTAGGCTTTGAGAAATGGTTCACGGACGGATTTCACCGGGTACGCAAGCAGTTCACGACGTATCAGCGCGAAGACTATCCACCGGAAATGGCTGGTTATATTAATCGCTATCACCGGGGGCGACTAGTGGTTGGCTGGCACGAGGACCACCTGAAACTCCAGGCATGGCGGTCGGACTTGGGCGACCTACGGCAGGTTTTACCCGCCGCGTACTTTTAGGCACTCTTGGCAAAAGGAGCAGTTCTTGATCATCATTGCGGAGATTGGTATTAACCACAACGGCAGCGTTCATCTTGCGCACGAGTTAATCAGGCAAGCCAAGGCTGGGGGCGCTGACATCGCCAAGTTTCAATTTTATGATCCATACAAAGTGTTTGGGCCAGACGGCACTTATCCAGACCCCGAAGCGCTCAGCCAAGCTCTAACTGTGCAGTTCGGTTTTGACCAGGCGGCGCAACTTAAGACTTGGTGCGAGCAGGAGGGCATTGAGTTCATGGCTTCAGTGTTCGACCTCGAGCGATTCAAGTGGATGGAATCCCTCGGCGTTAGCCGGCACAAGGTTGCGAGCCGTGTCGTGCAAGATCGGAAGCTGTGTGAACACATTCTAGCAACCGGACTCGAGACGTTTATCTCGCTCGGGTTCTGGGATGGTCAAGGCGTACCCTATCAGCGCTCCAACGCACGATATCTGTACTGTGTTCCTAAATACCCGTGTCCCTACGAAGATATTTGCCTGCCACAAGGGTTCGCTGACTCAATCTATGAAGGATTTAGTGATCACACGATCGGTATTGAGGCAGCGCTGGTTGCGGTGGGGCGTGGTGCACGCATTATTGAAAAGCACTTTACACTTAACAAGGGACTTTCGGGACCAGACCATATCTGCAGTGCGACGCCAGATGAGTTAGGAGAACTCGTATGCCTGGCGCGTCTTATGGAGAAATTTGACTGATGAAGTCACCAGACATCTCGATTGTAATCACCAACCACAACTACGGAAAGTATATTCGCCGCTGTCTACGCTCCTTAATCAATCAAGATTTAGAGCGCAATCGCTACGAGATCATTATCGTTGATGACCACAGTACTGACGATTCCCTCGAAGCGGTAAGAACCTTCCAGGGGGCCGGCGACGTGAAGGTCATTGTTAATAAACGCAACCTAGGTGTTGGTGCCAGTTCGCGAATTGGGGTGGATAACTCCCGTGGAAAGTATTTCGTTCGGGTGGATGCGGACGATTATGTTCAGCCACCGTTTCTCTCGATGCTCTACAACTTTTTAAAGTTCTGCCCGCAATACTCTGGTGTTTCATGTGACTATTTCGTGACCGATGCCGACGAACGCATTTTGTCAGTTGAATCGTTTAGCGAAAAAGGTCTCGCGTGTGGACTGATGCTGCGGACCTCGTATCTCGAGCGCATTGGTTCGTATAACAAGAAGAAGAAAGTGTTCGAGGACGTCGACTTATTTGAACGGATCGATTCAATGAAACTCTTTCATTTGCCGGTGCCGCTCTATAACTATGTGAAGCACGACAACTCACTGACTCACCGTGCCTGACGTTTCTTCACGTGGACCGACGGCTACGCCACCTGCGTTCATGTGGCTGATCTTTCGGTATGCACGACGCCATGCTGGCATCGTCGGACTCGTTGCCGGCGTGACGCTGGTTGGCAATCTTTTCGCTGTCTTGCAGCCGGCGATTCTGGCCGCACTGCTTACAAGCCTCTCGTTAACGCCCCCTCAGGCCATCCCGGCCTCCGGGTCCTGGCTCGACCTCAACTCACTCGGCGTGCGCGTTACGGGCTTATTTCTTGGAACTGGTGCGACCGGAAACAACGTAGCGGTCTTTTTCGGGCTGCTCTTCCTACTGCAATCAACGTTGGTGGCGGGCGCTACCTACCTGGCGGACTATGGGGCTGCTTGGCTACGGACTCGCTATGCGAAGCTCATTCAACACGACTTGCTTAAGCATCTGCTGCACCAGGATATGGCTTTCTTCTCCCGGGAGCGGACAGGTGAACTCATCTCACGAGTCTCGACAGATGCGACGAATACGGCGGCCGCTCTAGGACCGCTCGTTCGGAGCCTGATTCATCACAATGTCCAGATCGTAATCTACTCGGCGTACTTGTTCAGCACTAGTGTTTGGCTAACATTTGGCTCACTGGGGTTGTTACTGCTTCAGTTCGGTCTCACACAGGTGCTCAAGAAACCGATCCGCCGTCGCACCAGGGAGCAAACTGATAGCAGTGCCGAGTTAGTTGGAGCCGTGCAGGAGGCTCTGACGAGCGTACGCGTTACCAAATCCTTTGGTGCAGAGTCGTTCGAGTTGAACAAGCTCGATGCAACAATCGATCGCGTATCCTCGGCGGTCCTGCACGAGAGTCGTATCAAGAAGGCCGAGGGGCCCACTCGGTCGGTTCTGGATGCATTCGCCGTACTGGGGATCTTTCTCATTGCCGTTCTTGAAGTCCGTGCGGGTGAGCTAACGCTTGAGGGTCTACTGCTGTTCACTTATGTCGGGAAGCTATTGATCGGTCCGATTAACCATTCGGCAACGAGCTTTCTGTGGGTGGAAGCGACAAAGGCGGCTTATGGTCGCGTCAGCGAATTACTCACCGAAAGGCCAACAATTATCGATGGGGACGTGCCAAAGACCTCGTTTGATAAGGCGATCCAAGTGCAGGGAGTTTCCTTTTCGTACGGTCGTCGCCGCGCCATTGAGAATGTGACGTTGGAGGTGCGCAAGGGTGACTTTGTCGCGCTCGTCGGCCCCAGTGGGGCGGGGAAGTCCACGCTTGCGGACCTGGTACTTCGATTATACGACCCAGAGGCTGGCACTATTCTCATGGATGGGGTCGATGTTCGAACCTACCATCAGCGAGAGTATCGACAGCTGTTCGGAGTCGTCTCGCAGGAGAATTTACTCTTTCATGACACCGTGCGGAACAATATCCGTTTTGGCCGTCCGTCACTCACAGACGCCGATTTGGAGCGGGCCGCTCGCATTGCAAATGCTCATGATTTCATCATGGCATTGCCACAGGGGTACGACACGCTGATTGGAGATCGGGGTACGCGTCTCTCGGGAGGAGAGCGGCAACGGGTGGCGATCGCGCGCGCGGTAGTGCATCGTCCCAAGATCCTGATATTGGATGAAGCGACCAGTGCGCTCGACAGTACATCAGAGCGACTCGTACAAGACGCGATCAATCGTGTTGTTTCTGAGGCAACTGCGATCGTCATTGCGCATCGGTTATCCACGGTAATGCACGCTGACCGTATTGTCGTGCTCGACCGCGGCCGGATCGAAGCCATCGGGTCACACTCAGACTTACTCGACGTCAGTCCAACTTACCGTCATTTCTGCAGTCTCCAACTCAGTGCGTTAGACATTCCTCTAACACCGAAAGAGGATGGTGCGTGAGAGGCTTAAGTTTCGGGTATCGCGTCTTTACTCGGAACACCGGTGTCTGTGTAACCTCCTGCGGGGTGGAAGTCTGCATACAGGTCGCCGTCATTGTATGAATGAGTGGTTCTATCACGGACTGGTTAGGGGATCGGCACACGCCGAAGATTGGTTAATCACGCATGAGTAAGCGAGTTTTGGTAACGGGTGGAGCTGGTTATCTTGGATCTGTTCTCTGTGAACGGCTCCTTCAGACCGGATATCAGGTCACAGTGGTTGACAACCTGCTTTACTCCCAACACGCCCTCTTTCATCTCTGCTCGCACCGGGGATTCGACTTTCATCACGGTGATGCCAGGGATGAGAAGCAGATGAATCCCTTAATTGCTGAAGCCGACGTATTGATTCCGCTGGCCGCAATTGTCGGTGCGCCTGCGTGCGACCGGGATCCAGCGTTGGCCACGTCGGTGAACCTAGAAGCCGTGCAAATGATGAATCGCCTGCGCAATAGACACCAGCTGATGATTTACCCAACCACCAACAGTGGGTATGGTGCCAAGTCGGGGAAGGTGCATTGCACCGAGGACACGCTGTTAGAGCCGATCTCGTTCTACGGAAAGATGAAAGCGCAGGCGGAAACAGAACTCCTACAGTGCAAGAACGTCATTACTCTCCGTTTAGCTACGGTGTTCGGAATGTCCCCGAGAATGCGGCTGGACTTGCTCGTGAATCATTTTGTGTATGCTGCGGTTAGTGAAGGGTATCTCGTTCTGTTTGAAAAAGACTTTAAGCGTAATTACATTCACATTCTTGATGTGGCCGACTGCTTTATGCACTGTATTGAAAATGCGGATGCCATGGTGGGTCGCTGCTATAACGTCGGACTTGACGCAGCCAATCTTTCTAAGGAAGAACTTGCTCTGAAGATAAAAGAATACGTTCCGGGGTTCTATCTGCACGCTGCTCCTGTGGGCGAGGACCCCGACAAACGAAACTACATTGTATCTAACCAGCGTTTGCGCGAGGCCGGCTTTGAGGCGCATCGCACGCTCGACCAAGGTATCCAAGAGTTGATCAAAGGTTATCGGATGCTTGCGCGGACCCCTTTGAAAAATTCGTGAGACTTCCTGACCATGATCGTTAGTCGCACACCCTACCGCATCTCATTTTTTGGAGGCGGGACAGACTACCCGACTTGGGTAAGTCAACATGGTGGGGCGGTGTTGGCAACAACCATTGACAAGTATTGCTATCTTACTTGCCGTTGCCTCCCTCCGTTCTTTGACCATAGGTATCGCGTAGCTTATTCGCAGATCGAGACGTGTCAGACCGTCGATCAGATCACGCATCCGGCCGCCCGTGCAGTGATTCGATATCTACAATGTGACCACGGTCTTGAAATTCATCACGATGGTGATTTACCCGCTCGTAGTGGCGTGGGTTCGAGCTCTGCCTTTACCGTAGGGTTGTTGCACGCGCTGCATGCCCTGGCGGGTCGTACACCAAGCAAGCTGCAGTTATTTTCTGAAAGTAGTCACATCGAGCAAGACGTTCTGAAAGAGACCGTTGGATTTCAGGATCAAGCTCTCGCGGCGTACGGAGGATTGAATCACTTAGTGTTCCACCAGGATGGCAAGCTATCAATCCGGGGTCTAACACTGTCGAGTGAACGAATCAATGAACTGCATGCGCACCTGATGCTGTTCTATACAGGTATCGTCCGAACGGCATCCGATGTGGCAAGAAGTTACGTTGGCGATATTCTTGCTAAAGAACGCGAGTTGACGCGTATGGGTGATTTTGTCACTGAGGGGCTCTCGGTTCTGGAGGGTGGCGGTGATATTGGCGATCTCGGTGGCTTACTGCACGAGGCTTGGTGTGTGAAACGTAGCCTCAGTGGCGCTGTCAGTAATTCCGAACTGGATGAGATATACAACCGAGCGCAAGGGGCCGGAGCCTTGGGCGGAAAAGTGATCGGTGCGGGTGGAGGTGGATTTATGTTGTTGTTTGTTCCACCGGAACACCAGAACGACGTTAGAAAACGACTTGACGGGTTGCTGCAAGTACCGTTTCGGTTCGAATCCAAGGGGAGTGAGATTATCTTTCGTGCTCCAGATGAAGATTACTCGGCCACGGACTCTTCCCGGAAGAAGCATGTCACTGTCTCGCCAGGGGAATGCGCCACTAACAAGGCGGTGGAGCAGTGACTGCAGAGCGCAGGAGGTTTCAACGGGTATTGATTACTGGCATCGCTGGCTCCGGTGGAAGTTACCTAGCGGAGTACATCGTGGAGCATCACCCCGACGCCGAGGTGCATGGCATTTGTCGGTGGCACAGTACCACTTCCACAGACAACCTGGCCGCCATCCGCGCGAGTATTCGCCTACACGAAGCAGACCTGATGGATTTCAGCTCAGTGGTTGCGGTCATGCGGTCTGTGCAGCCTGATGTGATTTTCCATTTGGCGGCCTATGCAAATGTCCAGGCCTCGTTTACCACTGCCAACGCGGTGTTGGCCAATAACATACTTGGCACCAGCAATCTCTTTGAGGCTGTCCGTTTGGCGGATATTGATCCGATTATTCAACTGTGTAGCACCTCCGAAGTCTATGGGCAGGTCGACCCGAAGAATGTACCAATTACGGAAGAGTGCCCAATGCGACCGGCCAGCCCTTATGCGGTTTCAAAAGCGGCTCAAGATCTCCTCGGTCACTCATATTGGATGAGCTACAAATTGAAAATCATTCGGACACGCATGTTTTCATACCTGAACCCGAGACGAATCGACCTATTCGCAACAAGCTTTGCGAAACAGATTGCGTGGATTGAGGCAGGTCTGATTCCCAACGATCTGCGTCATGGCAATTTAGACAGTGTGCGAACCTTGATTGATGTCCGCGACGCGATGCGGGCCTACTGGGAAACGGTTGAAAAGTGTGAGCCGGGCGAGGTCTACAACATTGGCGGTACAACGACCATGACGGTTGGTGACTTTTTAGGCAAGCTTATCGAGTTGGCGTCTGTTCCAGTCAATACTAGATGTGACCCCGATTTGCTACGTCCGGTGGACGTCACACTACAGATTCCTAGTGTTGAAAAATTTAGTCAAGCGACAGACTGGAAGCCGACGGTCTCATTTGAGCAAAGCATGGCGGATCTTTTGGCCTATTGGAGACGTGAAGCTAAAGGCGCGGTGCATCCCGACGAGTCTGTAGGACCATTCTGATGGCACTCAATTGGCCGTTGATGGAGAACAATATCAGTCGTTCTGATTTGGATGCAGTGATCAGATTTCTTAAGCAGGATGAACCGATTCTCACACATTCGAAGCAAGTGCGTGCCTTTGAACGGGAATGGTCCAAGTGGTTGGGCGTAAAGTACAGCGTTTTTGTTAATTCTGGATCATCGGCTAATCTTCTGACACTTACCGCTCTCCGTGAAACGCATGGTCTCGGTGAGATTATCGTGCCGCCACTAACGTGGGTGTCGGATATCGCCGCGGTTCTTCAATGCGGGTTTAAGCCAGTGTTTGCTGATATTCATCCTCGCACTCTTGGACTGCATGATGCCCAAGTGTTGTCCAAGGTTACAAAACGGACCAAGGCAGTCTTCCTGACGCATATACTCGGTTACAACGCACTAACGCAGCGCTTACTCGACGAGCTCGCCAGTCGTGGAATTCCCCTAATCGAAGACGTGAGCGAATCACATGGTGCGACGTTCTGTGGGCGGAAGCTCGGCACGTACGGTCTCATGTCAAATTTCTCCTATTACTATGCCCATCATCTAAGCACGATCGAGGGCGGCATGATTTGTACGAATGACCGCAGCTTGTTCGACATCCTACAGATGCTACGTTCTCACGGGATGGTACGAGAATCTTCATCGGAAAAGGTAAAGCGTGCGTATCGTAGGAAACACCCTGATCTCAACCCTGATTTTATCTTCGCTTTTCCAGCTTATAACGTGCGTCCGACAGAGATAGGTGCCATCTTGGGCCGAGCGCAACTCAGACGTCTTAATTCCAACAATCGGATTAGGGTAATAAATATGAATCTGTTTCTCGACAGTCTCGACCCCGCCATCTACCAGACGGAGTTCGAACGAGAGGGTAGCAGTAGCTATGCATTCACTCTGGTGCTTAGAAAAGCAAATCGAACATTCTGCCAGAAGGTTATGTCGTTGTTGAGCCGGCATGGCGTGGAATTTCGACGAGGCACCTCGGGTGGTGGAAACCAGCTCCGACAACCCTATTTACAGAAATTGGTTGGACCGAATTTTGCGAAGAGATTTCCGATTTGCGAGCATGTACACTTTTTTGGCTTTTATCTTGGGAACTATCCCACGCTCAAACGGCGCAAGATCCGCACCCTGTGTGAAATGTTGAACGGTCTGTAGCGACGCGTGCACTGGTCGACCGCTTCAGCAGTCCTTTCTCGAGTGTCAGCCTGAAGGGAGCGAGATGTGCCAAGGAGGCTCGGAAGAGCCGGTTGATGGTGAGGATTCTTTACGTATTTACGGGGGGGCGCCGATCGCGGTTCCTGGCAGTACGGGCAGGAAACGAGGTGCCGGAGGAGTTTCTCTATGGGGCCACTTACCTCCAGTCCATAGGCTACGACGTTGATATTCTTGAATTGTCGGATTTGTCTCCTGACAAGACTTTGCCAATTTATTCGGAGCTCACCAGGCGGAATACGGAACTCCAACAGGCAACTGGTTTTACTTCAACTAGCCATTTTTTTGTCGGAGCTCTGAATACACTCAACCAATACGATGTGATTGTTGCCGGTAGTGACTCGATTGCCTTCGGCCTCTCACACTTCATTGCTCAGGACGCTATCCGTCCGAGAGTGTTCGGGGTCTTAAACGCCTTGTTGTTTACCCAAGCCATAATACGCAGCGAACCTCTGACTGCACGGGTTAAGGACATTTCAAGAGACCTCTACTACAGATTTATTTTTGGCCGGTATCGTAAACGACGACAACTTTATCGTCAGTTATTGGAAACAACTAGCGGGACGATATATGGCGACCGATCGGGATATGAAATGGCACGACGAATGTTTCCTGAGTTCGACAAGAAGATACATCTGGTGGCTGCGTGCGTTGACACAGAGTTTTGGAGACCAAGTCTTACTGCGGCTCAGCGCGATACAGCCTCGGGAACCATTCTGTTTATGGGGAACGATCGCGGTCGTGATTTTGAATTGGTTCTACAGATTGCCAGACACCTTCCGCATTTTCGCTTTGTATTTGTAACGGATCGAATTCAACCGGAACAGGTTTCGGCAAACGTTACGCTCAAACAAGGAGATTGGAAAAGGAATCTGATTTCTGACGTTGAGATTCGGCAAATTGTGCAAGACAGCGCGATCGTGATTGTCCCGTTCAAACCTGGCGAAGTCCGTACTTTAACAACCGTCACGATGCAGGCGATGGCCTGCGGCAAGCCGGCCCTAGTGACAAAGACGTCTGCATTGTGGTGGCCCACATTCATCGATCGTCAGAATGTGTGGTTTGTTCATTCGGGGAAACTCTCGGAGTGGTGTGAAAGTATTGAAAGGCTCATGCGAGATTCGGTCGTCCGACAACGAATTAGAATAAATGCGAGACGGCTGGTGGAAAGGCAGAACAATTTGACGGTGTTGGGTAGTAAATTAGATGCGCTCATCCAACAACAGTAACCGCCTACCGTCAGAAACTGCCGATCTCATCTTCAACAACATCTTCCTGAATTAATCTCTACGGATCGAAGGCATGGAGTGTAATTGTGGGTCATCCCCGCCTCTCTGTAGGAGTCCATCTGAAGTGTTTGTTTCGATAAGTAATTGATTAATTGAAAAGAAGAAGAAGAGGTCTCTGGTTTCGGTGAAGGTTCTATTCGTCATTACGCGGCTTTCGGACTATCGACTCTTGGGCCCTGTGATCGATTGTGCACTCAGGTCGAAGTGGCAAGTTGAGTGCCTCCACGACTACAGTTTTCCAACGACCGGTATGAAGAAGTATCTGTTCCCAGCGATCGCCCAAGTGCCGAACTTCCAACACGGACAACCGAGTGTTCAAAGCTATCGCGGTTCGGCTGAACTGGTAGAGCGACTTAAACACGGTGACAGTGATGCTGTTGTGTCGATGGCACCGCTTCAAACAGATACAGCCGGTGCGGTTCCAAATAGATATCCTGTCTGGACATGCGTGCAGTCAGGTCTCGATACCTTGATGAACTCTTCGAATCGTTTAAAGGGATGTGACCTGCTGGCACTCTACACTCGCTGGTGGCTTGACTGGGCCGTGTCCCACTACGAAGCTACGGAGCGTGTAAGCGATGTGTCCGCACTTCGAAGAAGCCTCGAATCCCGCAGTCGGTTTGTCGGAAGCCCAGAGCATGAAGCTGTGCGATTGGTGGATCGACAGGCCGTGAGGCGTCGATGGGGGATTCCATCTGATCAGCCAGTTGTGGTTCTCTTACCCTTTCCGCAGGGTGTAGGAAGACGCACTTTCTGGCCCAAAAAAATATTTTCGGAGCCCAGCCGTGTACGCCGCGTAGTCAATGCGATTACGCATGGCAAACTCAGCTATTTAGGAGCGGCGTGGTCCGATGTAAATGATGTTGATGTGGTAAGCGCAATCCGGAACTTTTGTGATCGAAACGGCGCGTTTCTTCTCGTCAAATCTCGACAGAAAACGCCTACTCCGCCATATTTGCGTGCGGTTTCGGACAAATGTATCTACGACGAAAGTTTCTATCCACCCACAATTATTGAAGCCCTGAGCATCGCCAATCTTTGTATTAGCTATTACAGTCTGGGTGTTTTTGAGGCTGCTGCTCTCAGAGTTCCTCACTTCTGTATCGCTCACAGTGCCGAGGATTATCTTGGCGACGACGCTGGACATTTGGATTCGCTGCATCAGGGCGAGTTTTTCAACCGTCGGCCTGGGGGCGCCTTTCAATTTAGCGGAGTGTCAACCACTGCAAGTGCGGATGAAGCGGTCGCTTTGCTTCAGAGCCGCACCCTTGACGATTTTGGTGTCAAGGTCTCCTCCCAAGATGAGTATCTGAAGAAGTTTCTTGGTGAAGGAGATGGTCAAGCGGCCATGCGGGCGGTCGATGCGATTGAGAGCTTTGTACAGTCTACTGATGTGAAGAAGAGAAGATCGGAATGGCTTCGCGAGCTGAAACAGACGACTGGTCACCCATCGGATATCGGCCGCATTATCGTTGATCCAGAAACGGCAAACCACGGGACTTTCGATAGTTAACTGAACAGTTCTGCGAGTGGCCGAATCATCTACCTAGGATGTCGAACACGTTTTTTCATGGGTTACGTCGTGGAGCACTCCATGTTCGGGCTGCAGCGGCAAGCTTAGGGTTAGACGCGCAACCTGGGACGTTGTTCTTAGTAACGGGTGGTGGGGACTGGGTGGTCAAAGAAATTGCCTTGGGGCTTCAACCTTATTTGGCCAAGAGCTTTAATGAAGTTGCAGTAATCGGTCACGTCATGCAACGTCCGTATCTTAGCCGTGCCAACATCCACTGTTTATGTCGACCAGCATTTTTCAAGGGTGGGGGAATTCCTCCGGTTCATTCATCTAACCGTCTTGTCGTCACTTGGCAACATGGTAGCAAGCATGACCGCGAGCCTGAATTCGCGAGTGCGTGCCGACAGTTGGAACGGCACTGGCGAAAAGTCGAACGTTTTATCGTGCCGAACACCACAACACAAAAGCATGTGCTGGAATGCGGGGTTGACCCCCAGATCGTCCATGTCATTCCGAACGGTATCGACGTGCGCCTTTTCCGTCCAGTGGGCAGTCCCGAACAACGCAGAGCGGTTCGTGCCAGTTTGGCCATTCCCCCAGAGGCGTTTGTTGTGGGTTCTTTCCAACGGGACGAGGATGATGCTGGGCGCCCGAAGCTCATCAAGGGCCCTGACATTCTTGCTGAGGCCTTAGCCATAGCGCATCAGAGGGCGCCGGTGCATGCGCTGCTGACCGGACCAAGGCGTCGATTCGTACGGAAAAGGTTAGAGGAACTAGGGGTGCCATACACCTACGCACCGCAGGAGTCTCTCGCCGAGCTAGCGCGCTTGTACCATGCTCTCGACACCTACTGTGTCAGCTCACGGCAGGAGGGCGGACCAGCGACGATACCGGAGAGTATGGTCTCGGGGGTACCGGTGGTTAGCACGCGCGTCGGATTAGCTAGTGACTTGATTGTACACGACAAGAATGGCTTAGTGGCGGACGTCGAAGATGCTGACGGATTAGCAAGGGCCCTTCTCCAGTTGTCGGAAGACCCAGCACTTAGAAAACGCCTCGCGGCTGAAGCGCTAGAAACCGGACGCTCACTGGACTATTCAGTTATCGCGCGACGATACCGCGACGAGGTTTACAACCATGCCTTCGCTTAACTGTTACAACCATCTTCTCGTGGATAACCCTTGCCTGGGGATCAAGGCATTCCGTGCTGCCGAGTAAAATGCGTTCATGTGAGCAAGGAGCGTCGACGACCACCCCATGGCCGAGGGATGTGTCGCGCCCAGTGAAGGTCGCTTTTCTACTTCAAGATTTTACGATGGGCGGCATTTCGCAATGGATATACACCGTCTGCCGAGAACTACACCGTTGTGACCCTGGAGCGTGGGACTTTCACTTTATTGCGACGCACGGCTGGGTGATCCAAGAACGGTTTCAGCAAATCGGGCGGGCGGTGTATTTGGGGAGGCCCAACAAGCGGCCGAACTGGTTTGTCTGGCGACGCGTTACCGCATATTTGCGGCGCCTTGCACCTGACATCGTACAGTTCAGTAATTTGGAGGTCTACCTGGACATCTGCCGCCGTGTGAAACCGCCGGTTGTGATTGACCGCAAAGCCGGGCTGCGTACGTTGGATCGCTATGACTTGCGGGGGGTCGATGCTGTAATCTCTCAGAACCAGCAGGTGTTCGATGCAATTGAAGGGGAAGCGCCGAAAACATTTCTTGCCTATCACGGCGTTGATATAGAGGAGTTGAATGCTGTCATTCCCAACCGGCTAGGGTTTGGGCCTGAGGCATTTATCGTGGGGCAGGTATCGCGCCTCGGAGAAGGACAGAACCACGAACTACTAGTTGATGCCGTCATCACTCTCCGCCGTCGCCATCCTCAGGTCAAGCTAGTGTTGGTTGGGGGTACGACTCCCCAGGCCGGTAGTGTTGACCGATTACCCATCCTGAGAAACTACGCTAGTCCTTTAAGTGATGACGCAGTCATTCTGGGTCCGGTGGACGAGCCATATCCATATATCGCAGGTTTTAATGTTGCTACCTGTACCTCGACGCGAGGATTTACCGAGGGTGCACCCCGTAAGCTCATTGAGCCAATGGCTATGGGAATTCCTTGTGTAACGACGGACAGTGGTGCGACTAGTGAAGTCGTCGAGAACGGCGTAAACGGCTTCGTGGTACCTGATGGTGATCTAGACGGCTTGGTTCGGCGTTTAGAACAGTTGATTGCCGACGCACCGTTGCATCAGACCTTCGCTACTTCTGCACGTGAAACGGTATCTCGCAAGTTCAACATTGTGAACCAGAGCAAGAAGGTTCGATCCATCTACCTAATGCTACTTGCCGAGTCGTCTCGAAGACTAGCCTGATGCAGGAAGTCGGGAAGTAGCAATTGGTTTCAATAGGCTGCGCCTAGCCATGCATCTCAAAGCCTCGGTCATGCTAACGCCATTTCCGAAAAGTTCCGGACCCTATTTATTACCAACTGCAACTGCGCGTGAGGAGTTGACATGAGTTCAGCTTTAACTTGTGAGATAGCTCCTGGGCGGAAAATTGGTGATGGTCGACCTTGCTTCGTAATTGCTGAGATTGGTTCGAATCATAATCAAGATTTTGATTTGGCGAAAAAAACAATTGATGCGGCAGCTGAAGCAGGGGTTGATGCTGTCAAGTTCCAGACCTTTCGTGCCGAGACCCATTACTCGATACACGCCCCGAGTGTTTCCTCTTCTGGAAGCCTTAGCACCTTTGAGCTGGTCAAGAGTCTTGAATTGGATCGATCCTGGCACGCACCACTCAAAAAATACTGCGAAAGCCTCAATCTGATTTTTCTTTCGTCTGCTTGCGACATCGAAGCGATTGATGAGCTTGACGAGCTAGAAATTGCTGCGTTGAAGGTGCCGTCCTGTGAACTCTCTGACTTGGGACTGATCCGGCATATGGCACAAACCGGTCGACCGCTCATTCTCTCGACCGGCCTGGCCGATTGGATGGATATTCAGCGTGCCGTTGATACATGTCGAGACGTCGGAAACAGAAACCTAGTTCTCCTTCAATGCACGTCCCTCTATCCGGCACCGCCACACCTAAGTAATCTAGAGGCGATAAAGGTGATGCGAGATGCGTTCGGAGTACTTACCGGATATTCTGACCACACGGCAGGCGACCACGTTTGCCTAGCTTCGGTGGCATTGGGTGCTTGCGTGGTTGAAAAGCATCTTACCCTAGATAGAAAATTGGTTGGTCCGGACCATCCATTTTCCATGGAACCCACGCAGTTTAAAGAGATGATGCAACGCTTGAGAGATGTCGAGGCTGCTTTGGGGGATGGCACTAAAACCGGTCCGCGTTCCGAAGAACGCGAGGTATTTGAGCAAGGTAGGCGTAGTCTTCATGCGAAGATCCGTATCCCCAAGGGGGCTGTCATCAAACGTGAGATGATCACAGCCAAACGTCCAGGGCTTGGAATTCCCCCCTACCTGATGGATTTGATCATCGGGCGGGTCGCGCGTTCTGATATTGAAGCCGACCAGTGGATTACGTGGACAATGATTTAGCATTAAATCTCGTGATTGGTGCCATGGATTACTAGGCCCTCCATTGCCAATGGTTGGGGGTGCCTATGAGGTGAACAAACAGTTTGGTGCTGGTCGATGCATCACTTTAGTCTTGCTGTTGATTAGATGGTTATCCAAGAGGGATAGAAGGTGAAAAAGCGTAGGGGATTAGATCTTGTACTGGTCCATCCTGGGAACCGGACAAGGATTTATCAGTCATTGGGCCGAGATCTGTCAGCTATTGAGCCACCGTTATGGGCCGGGATGATGGCTACGTTCGTCCGCCGTCACGATTTTTCAGTAGCTATACTCGACGCGGAGGCGGAGGACTTGAGTCCGGAGCAAACTGCCGAACGGATCTCAGAGATGAATCCTGAACTCATCGTTGTGGTCGTGTATGGGCACCAGCCTTCGGCATCCACGCAAAACATGGCTGTCGCTGAGGAGATCTGTACTGCAGTCAAACAGTTGATGCCTGAACATAAGACATTGATGGTGGGTGGTCACGTAGCTGCCTTGCCCGAACGAAGTCTCAGGGAGACGGATGCTACCTTTGTTGCTGGAGGAGAGGGGCCCTACACGATACTGGACCTCCTTGAAGCACTAAAAGCGACTTACCCAGATTACTCAAAGGTTCGGGGTTTGTGGTATCGGGATGGCCAGACAGTGAGGTCGACCCCGCCACCCCCGTTAGTCCAGGATCTGGCACGGGAGATCCCGGTTCCGGCTTGGGACCTCTTAGACATGGTCCAGTACAGGGCTCACAATTGGCATTGTTTTGGAGATCTCCAACGACAACCTTATGCCTCCATCTACACGACTTTGGGATGTCCTTATCATTGCACCTTCTGCTGCATACAATCACCTTTCAAGGCTGGAGAGGGAGTGTTGGGAGTGAAGGAAGACGTCAACACCTATCGCTTTTGGAGTCCCGACTCAGTTCTCGATCAGATCGACCTTCTGGTCAAAAAGTACGGGGTTCGAAATCTACGAATATCCGACGAGATGTTTGTGCTCAATAACAAGCACGTTCACGGAATTTGTGACCGCATCATCGAACGAGATTATGACCTCAACATTTGGGCCTATGCGAGAGTAGATACGATTCGGGGCGACGACACGGTGGAAAAACTAAAGCAGGCCGGAGTTAACTGGCTTGCTCTTGGCATTGAATCGGCAAGTGAGCTGGTTCGCGACGATGTGGACAAGAGTTACAACCAAGACGAGATCTTTAAGAGCGTGGAAAAGGTCCAAGCAGCGGGTATCAACGTATCTGGTAATTATATATTTGGTCTACCCGAAGACGATTTGGAAGCCATGCAAGCCACCCTAGATCTTGCTATGGAATTAAATTGTGATTACGCGAACTTCTATTCTGCGATGGCTTATCCTGGCTCAAGATTGTATGATTTGGCTCTTAAGAACAGTTGGCCACTGCCAGCAAAATGGACTGGATATTCACAGCATGCTGTTGACAGCCTGCCCGCGCCAACCGAACACCTATCTGGACCGGAAGTTCTTAGATTTCGCGACCATGCCTGGCAGGTTTACTTCACTAACCCCAAATATCTAGACATGGTCGGCAGAAAATTTGGCTCGGGGACCGTTCAGCATATTCAAGAGATGGCGACTCACACGTTGGAGAGAAAGCACATTCCTTCAGTAATCTGAAAGCCCATCTACGGATTAGTAACACTAGACAATTCTGAATAGGAGACAGCCATGTTGACATTGGAACGCCGTATTAAATTCTTCAATGTTTTGTGTGCGCGTTTTCCTGGTGTTCGTCTCGATAAGTTGCTGATTTCTTACAAGATACCCGAAGTCCAATTTGAAGAATATAGATTTGCAACGCTTCAGTACATGTCGGCAATGCTTTCGAACCCGGTTCCCATTAGCGATGAAGCTAAATTTCTTCAAACCTTTGAAGGGGAAACCGTTGCGAACATGACTCCTAACGGAAAACTCATGCCAAAGTCTCACTTGGTGCCTGGTTTTAACCGTTGGGTTCAAACAGCGGCAGATATGCTTAAGACACTCAATATTGAAGATTTAATTTCTTCGATACGGATGCCGGTGTTGAGATTTAAGGCTGGAGGCGAAGTATCCGAGGAGCTGATTCAGCGCCCCTTTTCGACCTATAAACGGCATACAGAATCTATGTTTGGTCATCCTAGGAACACACTCTGTTTTCATGCCCCCATCCTGGGAGACGTTGAAGGCAATCACCTCGACTTCTTTTCCTACCCAGAAGATTATAAAGAAGATTCATTTGACCCCGTTGTGAAGGGTTACGACGATTGTAAGGAGCTTACAATAGGATGTTCTAGATCGCCCGTGAAGCCGTTAAGTGGATATCTGTATCTCTTTGATTCAACAAGTGTGCACGCCTCACGAAGGACGAGTTCTGGCGTTGGTTCAAGAGTTTCAATGGAGCTATTTTGTTTATGCAAGACGGTTAATGGGGAATATCGTGAATCTCAACATGAATTAGAAGCAAGACGGTTAATGGGGAAGGATGTGACGCTAACACCGAATGTTTTCTTTGAATTAGGAAGAACCAAAATGTTTATTCCCAAGGATACAATGTCGGGAATGACGGAGCTTGGCTCCCTCGTTGACAAATAATTTTTCCTATTAGCACTTCCGGCCGGTATTAGTAGCTAGTCCTCAAATTTCAGGTCCTGACCGTTCGCGACCTGCAAGTTCAAGAGAAATATCGAGCATGACTGAGTCAACGGTCATTGTTCGGACCGACGCTTCTCTCACAGTCGGAACCGGCCATGTAA
>DASCOS010000027.1 GCA_036012125.1 Vicinamibacterales bacterium
CTTTGGCAAGATCGTAGTTCCCGTTGATTGTAGCTAGCAGAAGTGGGCTCGACTCATCGGCTGTACGATGATTGATGTCAGCACCTGCTTCTAGAAGCATCAATGCGGCTTCGGAACGACCGTCACGCACCGCGTAGTGCAGTGCAGTAAACGCACCCTGCGTACCGATTTGCTCGGTCCCCGAAAGAGCTCGCGGTGCATTCGGGTCGCGCCTAGTCGGCCTGGGGCGGTTACTACGACCCCCGCCGGTCCTACGAGGGGTGCCAGTTGGGTCATCTGGGTCCGGTGGAGTGGTTGCGCCAGCAGCAGTGCCACCACTGGCCGGCGGATCGTCCGTCTTCTCCGCTGCTTTCTTACTGTCTAATTTCGTTTTCTCCGCAGCCTTTTTATCATCGGCCGGCGGATCGTCCGTCTTCTCCGCTGCTTTCTTACTGTCTAGAGTGGGATCGGCCGAGGCTTGTGAATTGGGCGGCACAAACCCATCGAAGCGATCACGAAAGTCCGTACGTTCTTCCGGCGGTTTCGCAGCATCTTTGATTCGGTTTCGCGTTGACCGTGCAGCACTATCTGCACGGGATTTGGCCAGATAATCGGTTACCTTCGTCACCGCTCCGACATCTGCACCAGCAGCCACCAGCGTCGCGATTGCCTCCAGCCGGTTATGCGCGGTGGCAAAGTGGAGCGGTGTACGTTCCAGGTACTGATCCCGGGCGTCCACATGGGCGCCAGCGCTAATCAGGGCACTAATCGATGCAAGTTGGCCAGCCTGCGCAGCCAGGTGTAGCGGACTTACACCGGTATCGGTAATTCGCTCCCCGTCACTGCCAGCCTCCAAAAGACGGGCCACAGCGTCACCATTGCCCTGCATAGCTGCTAGATGGAGTGGCGTATAACCGCCCAAGCGTGTCATCGGCTCCACCACGGCTCCGGCGTATAGCAGAACCTCCATAGTGGTGACGTCGTCGGTCAACGCCGACCAATGCAAAGCGGTCATACCATCGCCTTGGGCCGCGTTGACGTCAGCGCCTTCACGCAACAACGCGCGAACTGTATTGATGTCTTCACGCATCGCCGCGTCCGCAACCGGGGACTCAGCTGCTGAGGCAATCAATAGCGCCGGTGCCGAAAGGGCCGTCAGCATTAAGATGGCGACAACAGTGGGCGCATTCAAGTGTAGACGGTTACGCATTGCTCGCCTCCCGGGTCAGTTAAGCGTTACCAGCTTCGGTGGGGGGTGCCGACAACGAGAAAATCCCGTTGCTATCACCGAAGCTCTTCAGATCGTCCATACCGAGCCTCTGCATAAGGTCCAGCATCACGTTCGCCATCGGGGTACCGTCATCAGCGTGGAGGTGCACACCACCATCCAATGCTCCACCAGCACCCCCCAGCATGATCAGCGGGCACCTGCGGTGGTTATGCAGGTTGCTGTCAGCCATCGGCGAACCGTAGACGATCACGGTGTTGTCGAGGAGACTGGTGTCCCCTTCCATCGTGTTCTGGAGCTTTTCCGCGAGGTACGGCAACAAGGAGACGTGATATTTATTGATCTCCGCGTAGTCCCGCACTTGGCCCTCACGTCCACCATGGTGCGAGGCTCCATGGAATCCAGCATCGACGCCGCTTTCGGGATACACCCTACTTGAGCCATCGCGCCCAAACTTGAAGGAGAAGACGCGGGTAAGGTCTGCTTCGAAGGCCAACAACTGCAGGTCGAACATCAACTTGACGTGCTCATCAAACGAATCGGGCACGCCGGCAGGGGCCGAAGGCAGTTCGCGCTGCTCGCCGCTGTTGTTGCGTGCTTCGATGCGCTGGATGCGCTGTTCGATCTCCCGGATATTATTGACGTACTGGTCGAGACGTTGCTGGTCCACCGGACCTAGCTGCGTACGTAAGCCGGTCAGTTCCTCCATGACCCAATCGAGAATGCTGCTGTCGGTCTGGCGCAGTTGCGAGCGCCGTTCCGGCGTCCCGCCGGCACCGAACAGCTGCTCGAATACGGCGCGAGGGTCTCGGATCATCGGTAGCGGAGTGTCCGCTGCCGCCCAGCTGATTGTGTCGGTGTATACGCAAGCGTAACCGTAGGCACAACCACCGGCTTGATCGACCGGTTCGATAGAAAGCTGAAGCGATGGAATGGGGGTGTCGTTGCCGAAACGCTGCACGTATAACTGGTCCATCGACGGGCCTACGTATACGTCCGATCCCTGTGTCATCTTGGGGCGAGCCTGGGTCAAGAATACCGCGCTCGAACGGAAGTGGTCGCCACCGATCTGCTCGGGGATAAAAGCCTCGGCCTGCTGGCAATCGGTGTTGCTGACAATTGTGAGGTAGTCCTTGAACTTCTCAAGCGGTGCCAAACTTCCGGGTGACAGGTCGAAGTTTCGACCAATTGCCTCCGGCGCCCAGAGGAACTCGGATGCACCAAGCTCATTACAACCCGCCGCGCCGTGCACCTGCTCGATGCAAACCATCCGCGTGCGACCAGCTGCCCTTCCCGCGGCCGTGTTGGCCCAAAGCTTACGTGCCGGAACCATCGCGTCGAGCAAGGGTACGCCAAGCGTCACACCCAGGCCACGCAAAACCGTTCGACGTGAGATGTGTTTCTGCGAAATGTACATACGGCGGTTCTCCGATTTCCGTTATCTAACCATTCGTTAAAACTGCTGTCCTCCAGGACCCATTTCTTCTGTCGCTTCCGCCCTCGCCATCCGGAATGAATCGCTGTTGACGATTCCAAGGATGAACGAAGAGACCCGATAATCGTTCTTTTCTGCCTCGCCGATAATCTCGCGGACCCGCGGCATATCGTAGTACTCCACTCTGCGACCCATACCATACGACATGAGGCTCTCGGTGAAGTGCGTGATGATAACGTCGGATCGCTTCAAGAGCGCTGCAGTCAGGTCGGTGGGGCCGTTTAGTTCCGTACCATCGTACATCACGGCCTCGGTAATGATCGGGACGCCGCGGTCCTTAATACGCCACGCGCCGGTTACATCAAAATTGTCGAGCGATAAACCAAGTGGGTCCATCATGTTGTGGCACGAGCTACACGCCGGGTTAGCACGGTGCTCAGCTAACTGGTCAGCGACCGACTTAAATCGCCCATTTTCAGTTTGCCCGGTCTCCTCAAGGTCAGGGACGTTTGGCGGCGGTGGTGGCGGCGGGCTGCCAAGCAACACCTCCATCACCCATTTACCGCGCTTGACCGGTGAAGTACGGGTGGCTTCTGACGTCATCGTCAAGATGCTGCCGTGTCCTAAAACACCTCGGCGACGGTCATCAGGATAATTCACCCTGCGAAACTCCGATCCCGTGACGCCGAGAATGCCATAGTGACGCGCGAGGCGCTCGTTGGCAAACGTGTAGTCGGCAGTCAACAATTCAAGTATGTTTCGATCCTCGGCCACTAAATGGGCAAATAACAACTCGGTCTCACGATGCATCGAGTTAGCCAGGATCTTGTCGTAGTACGGGAACGACAACGCGTCCGGATCGACCAAGTCGAGGTCTTGTATCCGCAGCCACAGGCTGCCAAAGCGCGTGGCCAGAGACTCGGCGCGCGGGTCGGCAAGCATCCGGCGAGCCTGCGCTTCAATAATTTCCGGGTCCGAGAGTTGACCGCGCGCCGCCAAGTCGATCAATTCCTGATCGGGAGGTGTACTCCAAATGAAAAACGAGAGCCTCGAGGCGAAGGCAATGTCGTTGACCGAGTAGATGCTACCCGGGGCGACCCCCGCAGGGGTTTCCTCCGTGCGAAAGACGAAGTACGGGCTGGTGAGGATCGCCTGTAGCGCCGTTCCGATACCCCCCTCGAAACCACCGAAAACCGCCCCCTGATTGTAGAAGGCCGTCAGGCTGGCAATGTCGCTGTCGTCTACCGGCCGCCGGTAGGCCTGCGTGGCGAGGCGCGAAATGATGCTCTTGGCACAGGGCAGTTCCTCACCGGCCGATGTCGGGCGGCAGGTAAAAATCCGTCGTCTCGTCGGATTGTCGGAGACACCGGTGACATTGAATGGTCCGACGATGGACAAGTCACGTAGGTGGGTGAGCGTCTCGACACCGTAGCCGACGCCGATCTGCGTGTCGGCGAGGGTATTATCGATCGGCGTAACCAGGTCATCAATAGACAGTCCTCCCTCATACTGGGCTAAGAACGCCGCTGCTACTGTATGCGCACCAGCACGGACGTCGACCGGTCCGACGGTAATCGTCAAACCAGCGGGATCCATCTCCGACAGCCAGCGGTCAATATCGAGGACACCTACTTGCTCGCCATCGATCGACACTTCAATTTGCTCTTCCAGGAGCGTGCGGCCGAACAATAATCCAGTGGGCTCACCATGCAGTAGCATCCGGAATTCGTACTTGCCATCAGCGGGGAAGTTATGGACCACCGCAACGCCGCCGCGGGTGCCAAACGGTGCCCCGTCGACACGCTTCTTTTGCGACTGGGTCCGCGGCACGGGGTAGACAGCCGAGTTAGGACCGGCGAAAGGATCACCGATGGCGGCACGACTGACATGGCCGGCGGCCCGCAGGTAGCCTTCCATCACTGCTGCTGAGGGCATCTGTACGTCAGCGATGTTGTCAAAGCTAGCGCTAATCGTGTCGGGCGGGAGAAATGTGCTGGGATCAATTTCGATGCCTAGCAAATCTCTGATCGCCATGACGTATTCGGCACGGTTGAGTCTCTGGAAGGTGCGCCTGCCAGGATTCGGGTTGCGCGCCGCGTGCTCGTCGATGCTCGTTTCAAGTGCCGCCGCCAGAGCGTGCTTGGTAGCAACGTCGGGTTGCTCCGCCTCCTTTGGCGGCATCATGCCGACACGCAACTTGCGGATCATTTTTTCAGCAATTTCAGGATTCTCGTAGGCATGTTCGGCATCGAACGATTCAAGCGACAAACCGCCCGTCAGCAACTGATCGTTGTGGCAACGGAAACAATAGCGCCCAATGGTCATGTTCTGCTCCTGATAAGACATCGGAGCGGAACCCTTCGAGACCGGTTCTACGAAAGCAATAGAACTGACTTCCAGGGCCTGCGAGCCCCCCGCCAATCCGGTATCGACGGAGACAGCTAGGCATAGAATCGAGGCGATCGATGCTGCTAACGCGAACTTTCTCATGTGTAAATTATCTCACGCCCACCTAATAGCGGACAAAAACGGTGCTAGGAACATACTACGAGTGCTTTAGACTAGGCTCAATAACGAATTATTGGCAAGG
>DASCOS010000028.1 GCA_036012125.1 Vicinamibacterales bacterium
CCTGCAAGTTCAAGAGAAATATCGAGCATGACTGAGTCAACGGTCATTGTTCGGACCGACGCTTCTCTCACAGTCGGAACCGGCCATGTAATGCGCTGCTTGACACTGGCAAGTGCTTTACGAAAGCACGGTGCGGCAGTGTCGTTTATTTGTCGTGATCACGACGGCCACCTTTGCAACCTCATTGAGAAACGTGGCTTCAGTGTTAGTCGGCTGCCCACGCCCAACGCAGTTGCTGACACTAGATACAAGTCTTCTGGCCTGGACCGCCACGTATCTTCTTGGCGGGAGGATGCGACCCAAACCATTGCTGCCATTGACGCTCTAGGGTTAGAGCCCGACTGGCTTATCGTCGATCACTACAACGTCGATGAGAAATGGGAAACCGTTTTGCGCACATCGGTCGACCGCATCATGGTCATTGATGACCTGGCCGACCGGAGGCACGACTGTGACCTACTGCTGGACCAGAACCTGGTGGGGCAGATATCTACCCGCTATGTCAATAAGGTGCCGGAAACGTGTAACGTCTTGCTCGGGCCCAAGTACGCTCTACTACAACCAGTTTATGGGGAAATATGTGAGCGGGTTCCTGCCCGGAGCGGCTCGATACAGCGCATCCTCATTTCTGTGGGCGGCACCGACCCCGATAACCTAACAGGCCGGATTCTCGCTGCCTGCTTGTGTCTTGACAGACCGGATATCGGTGTTGATGTGGTTCTTCCCACCGCTAGTCCTTATGCGAAGAAGCTTCGCGAGCAGGCAGCCAGCCTTGCGCACGTCCATTTGCATCGTAACTTACCAACATTGGCTCCCCTAATGGCCCAGTCTGACTTGGCGATCGGCGCCGCTGGAGCGACCAGTTGGGAACGCCTGTGTCTAGGTCTTCCGGCACTTGTTGTTACCGTGGCAGACCATCAACGTCCTATTGCTGACGAGCAACAGCGGCGTGGGCTTATTCGCTGGCTTGGCCATAAGGATCAGGTAACCGAGTCGAACGTTAAGCAAGCTTTGGAACAATTGTTACTCCAGGGACTGGATGCGGCGTGGTCAAATCGCTGCCGTGCAATGGTTGATGGCCTTGGGGTACAGCGAGTCTGTGAGTCCCTAACTGGTATTACTGAGACCGCCGAGGGATCGATACGGCCAACTCGTAGCCGGAGCAATCAAGTCAGAAAACGACTGTTGTTTACTGGTGGCGGTGGGGCAGGTTCGGAGGCACTCTACCGATTCCTATCCGGCCGGTACGATGTTCATTTTGCTGATGGTGATCCTGAGGCTAAGCCTCACTCTGTGCCGTCTCGCTCTTGGCATCCTATCCCATTGGCATCGGTCCCTACCTTCGTCAAGGAATTGGATCGTCTTTGTCAGGCTCTTGACGTGGACCTTCTGGTTCCAGGAGTTGACGAGGAACTCCTGTCCATCTCGCAGGCTCGGAATACCATGGAATGTGAAGTCTTACTACCGCCAACCGAATTTATCGAGGCCCATCTAGACAAGTTGGCCTCACAATCCTTGCTGAGAACCTTTGGATTGTCGACGCCTGAAACTGAACCGCTCCGAGAGCGCCAAAACGTAGCCTTCCCTTGTATCGTGAAACCGCGTCGGGGCCGGGGATCGCGTGATGTGGCCGTCGTTCACTCAGAGCAAGAATTGCAAGCACATGTCTTGCTTTCTCGCCGCCAACCGGATGACTTCATCGTACAAGCTTTCCTTCAAGGACAAGAATACACAGTCACGGTAGTGGCAGACCGAACGAGTGATCTGGGTGCGATTGTTCCAGTGAAAGTGACTGTGAAGAAGGGAATTACGTTGCGTGCGGAAACCGATTGCGACGAAGAGGTGATCGCTGCTTGCGTGAAGATACATGAAGCACAGCCTGTTGCTGGATGCTTCAACGTTCAGTTAGTGAAGACCCTTGAGGGTGTCGCGAAGCCGTTCGAAATCAATCCACGAATTTCAACCACAACGTGTCTGGCTTTGGCTGCCGGTGTCAATTTTGTCGATGTATATCTGGGTGAAGGAAAGGCAATGACTTCAACAACGGCGGGCCTGCTCCCTTTCCGCGATCATCTTCAGTTGAAAAGATCGTGGCGTAACGAGTTCTTTATTTGATGACACGAGGTATCTGGTTGTGACCGCGCCACACGATCTCGATCCAGGGCACACGATGATCATGGAGGCTGTAGTCAAACTGGTTCAAAGTGTCGGATGTTCGCTTCAGTCTTGGAAAGCATCGGGTGGAGCTGAGGGCACCTGGGAAGGTTCGCAGTTTCACGCCAAGGCGGATCAATGGGCACATCAACTGATCGGTGAAGGCCTTTCAAACCTGAAGACAGAGCTTCCGGTCGTCAGTGAAGAAGATCTATTGCCTGCAACGACCACCGACGTAACCCGATATTGGTTAGTTGACCCCATCGATGGAACGGCCAGTTACGCAGAAGGATTCGCTGGCTATGTAACCCAGGTAGCTTTGATGGAGCGAGAGCATCCAGTGTTGGCCGTCGTGTTCGCCCCGCACTACCAAGAATTGTTTTCGGCGGTGAAGGGAGGGGGAGCGTACCGCAATGGAATCCGTCTCCCTCTGGAATCGTCATCTTCGTTGACCTTAATCGATAACTATCCCTCGCCTCGTGGCGTTGCGGAGGATTTGTACAACGAAATGTCCTTCAGACGTTATACGGAATGTGGCAGTATCGGGCTCAAGATCTGTCGCGTAGCGGAAGGGGCGGCCGATGTATTTTTTAAACCAGGACAGGTTCGAGACTGGGATTTGGCAGCACCCCATTTGATTCTTCAAGAAGCAGGCGGTCACCTACTCGACGCAACTGGCAATGAAATTTCTTACGGAGCTTCACGGAGACATCAAGGTTTGGTCGCAGCGAGAGAAGACGAGCTGGTGCATCACGTAGCGTCTTGGTACCACGATCGCATCTTGGGCAACCAAACGGTCATCAAAGGCCGATGTTGACCGAAGCAGAGATGAAGAACACTAGCCGCCTGTTTGCACGTAGCTTGGATTTCTTGCGTGCAATATTTAGAAAGTGTTCCCGGGGGAAGTACGGTTACGCACCGTTGTGTGAAACTCCACTTGCCCAGCCCTCTGAGTATTATCGGCTGTGGCACGAGGCGAAAAGTCGTACGTATCCATCCGTTGATCGCTACGAACAGGATTGCGAGGCCGCGATTGAGCCAGACTGGTTTCACCAACTCGCGTTGCTGACACAGGTGGTTATCAAGCGGTCAGAACTCTGCTATCAGCACGGACGTCTGTTGTACTCGACTCTCGTCCGTTACGTACGAACGCAAGGTCGTGACCACCTGACTGTTGTTGATACCGGCACCGCAAGGGGCTTTTCTGCTTTATGTTTGGCCAAGGCACTACACGATATGGGCGCAACAGGTAAGGTCGTGACCTTCGACGTGCTTCCTCATGACGTGAAGATTTTTTGGAACTGTGTTCGTGACGCTGACGGTCCTAGGACCAGGGAGTCCTTGCTCAAAGATTACTCTGGACTGATCAAGCGTTACCTCATTTTTCAGAGGGGCGATACGTATCAGGAACTGGCCAAGATGAGCTTTCCACGGGTAAACTTCGCGTTTCTTGACAGCGTGCATTCGTACGATCACGTCATGGCCGAGTTCTCGTCCATCCGTGACCTTCAGAAAACTGGTGACATTATCCTTTTCGATGATTACACACTTGGAGTTTATCCAGGAGTGGTGCGTGCTGCAGATGAAATCTGTTTGACTCATGGATATCTTAAGAACGTTGTAACCGCTAATACCCAGAGACGGTACCTGGTCGCCGAGAAACGGTAGGCTCGGCAGTTAAAAGTTGGAAGACGAGTTATGGGCACTGGGCGTGCTGGCTACTTTACGAGGCGATGGCCTGTGGACTACCGATCATTGGAACTCGCGTTCCAGGGATTCAGCAAGCGCTTATTCACGAGGAAACTGGTTTTCTCTGCGGGACGACACCGTCAGACATCAGGGCCGCTCTACATGAGGTGCTCGAGCGTTCTGAGCTCCGGGAACGCGTGTCGTGTCGTGCTCTGGCATACGCCCAAGAGCGCTTCTCACTTACGCGGATTGCACAGCAGGAACTAGCTGTGTTGACCACTTTGTCCTAAGCCGAGCACGGTCTGTGTGATGGGTCATCCACTAGTCAGCGTCATCATGGCCGTCCACAATGCGGAAGATACGCTGAAGGAATCGCTGGCTAGTGTATTGGGTCAAACATTTGGCAACTTTGAGGTGATCATTGTTAATGATGGTTCAGGTGATCGCACCGGCGACATTCTTCAACTGGCGGCCGCACAGGATTCACGCGTCAATGTATTTACCCAGGGACAGCGCGGACTCACCAACTCACTGAACCGGGCAATTTCTGTCTCCCAAGGCCAGTACCTGGCACGGCAGGACGGTGACGATTTATCGATGCCGGAGCGTTTTGAACAACAAGTGCGTAAGCTCGACGGGGATGAGGGTCTTGCTGCAGTAGGGACGGCCACGGTCATTATTGACAAGCAGGGCAAACCGATGGGCCGCTTTCCAACTGCACACGGGGCCGCTGCTGTCAGAGATGGACTACGTGCACTCAGAACGACACCCGTCCACGGTTCGATGATGCTGCGAAAAAAACATTTTGATGCCGTGGGTGGCTACCGTGAAGCCTTTTCAGCTTCGCAAGACTTTGACCTATGGCTACGGCTGACCGAGCAATTCACCATCGACAATCTTACCCAGCCGTTGTATCAGTGGCGTATCACTCCTGATTCGGTCACGGCAAACCGCCGCCAGCTTCAGCTTCAGTACGGTGGGATAGCTCTTGCCTTTGCACACGAGCGGAGGAAATATGGTGCCGATTCTTATTCCTTATTAGAGCGCTGTGCCGGTGACCTTGAACACTTTGCCGCACAGTACCGTTTTCGCGGTCGTGTGTACGGATCCTGGGGCGACTCGCTATTTCGGGCACTCAATGATCCCCGCACGGCGCGTCTTTATCTCGGCCAGGCGATTCGATGTGGTTCCTTACATCCCTGGACCGTTGGCCTGTTCGCTTGGAGTCTTCTGGGATTGCGCTGGCCGGGACGGAAGCCCCTGCCCAATTCTCCGGCCGGAACGGATCAGTCTACCGAGTAAGGAACTCTTGGAACGAAATCGTGCGAAATCCATCAACTGATGGAGCAGACCACTTGAACGGATCATGAACCCTCGTAAAACTGAGATCAGGGTGAATCGGTAGCCTTTTAATATCGTCGAATTCGTATGGTGGTCTCAGATAGTAAGGTTTGTTTCGGATGTAGTTCGCATTGAAGGCGCGATTTGTCTTCGAAAAATATCTCCGAAAATGCCACATTGTCTTGAAGCTGTAGGGAGCGGCGTATTCAAACGACCCTAGCATCGACATGTCCATGCCGAAGAAAAACACTTCTTTGAAGCCCATGTAGTGCAACAAGGGATAGAGGTTAATCGCCGCCGAGTTAATAAAAGGCATACTCCGAAGTGTCAGGAGGCCGCGCGAGTCATCGGGATGATAATAGCGTTCTGAGTTGAACTCTTCTTGTTCGTGTGACTGTGCAAACAGATGTAAGTTATCGTGCTCAAGCCCTGCTGGGAAGTGTCTCTCGAGCAACTCTTTGTTGGCAATGATCTTGACTTCTTTTCCTAAGCGATGCACGAGATCATACGGGGAGTCTTTAAGAAATGCTCCAGGTTTCCATCGAAACCTCTTGTGTGGTCCTCGATGTGGGCGCCATGATTCGAAGTAGCGGTCAAAATTCGTTTTCATGTCTTGCAGGATTGGTAGATGTATACGCTTTAGCAACCAACGGGACTCGATATCAGCCAGGAAGCCTCGGAAAATGAAATTGTGCAGAGAGTTCCCCTGGCACTTTTCCGGGAACTGCATTAAGTAGTAATCGGGCTTCACCCCACTCGCCAAGAACCATGGTGTTAGTGCCTGTGCTTCAAGAAAGATGACCAATTGTTTGTCCCAAAGTTTCTGGAAGTTGAATTCCTGTTCAAATAGCGAAGGACCTCCAAAAACGATGCCAGCTCGTTCACCTTGGTGAACATTCTTAAGATTCTTCATTGATTGGTCGCCGCGTTTCTTGTGTAGATCACCTCGGATGAGACCTCGGTTGTGGTAGCTGAGCACAATAGCACAGCATCCACCTGACATTGACGCTTAGTGCAGTTCAAATATAGTCTCGACCGCATTTCGAATCTACCATGTTGAGTAAAGGTAAGAGTTACTAAATGTAGTGCACCGATCAATTTGGATGAGCTGGGCGTACAAAGGAGGCGCCTCCAGTAGATCGAAATGAAGCCGCATATCCTTCAATATTTTCGTTGTCCTGAGTGTCTAGCACCACTGAGGCTCGACACGAACGCCATCAACATTGTAGAGCGCGATTCGGCTGCCAGACTAGTTCCGTGCTCTGGGCTGTGTTCCTCTTCAGGCCATGGGCAACATCATCATGGCTGCATGGAATGCACGCAGATCGAAGTGATGAGTGGCACCTTGGCGTGTACTTCCTGTAGTAACCGCTATCCAATCGACCACGGTATTCCCAAGCTTTTGATACGGGATTCCTCGGCCGATGATGTTGTAAAAGCAAGAACTGCTCGTAGTTTTGGTTACCTCTGGGGCCGTGTCGGACCGATCGCTCATGTGACTTCTCGTCCGTATCATTTTGAAAAGATGTCTTCTGCACTTTCCCTGCCAACTTTGACAGGGTTTGTGTTGGATGCGGGGTGCGGAGAGGGCATCGACCTCGCCAATCAGGCAAGAGACCCTGGCGTGGAAGTTGTTGGCGTGGAGCTGAGTGATGGTGGGTGTCATACGAGTTTTGCACGTGTGGAGCAGTTAGTCGGCGCTCACGTCGTTCAGGCTGACCTCTGTCGCTTGCCGTTCGATGAGGCTACGTTTGATGCGATCTACTCTTACGGCGTTCTCCACCACGTCCCCACACCGTTTCGAGCTACAGCCGAGGTTGCGCGTGTTGGTAAAGGCGGTGCACAAGTAGCGGTTTACGTCTATGAAGACTTCAGTGAGCGGTTCGTTGGTTGGCGTTGGTTGCTCCATGCCGTTAACTCCATCCGCGGTCTTACAACGAAGCTGCCGCCACGTCTTTTATTTTGGTTTTGTCGGCTTGCGTCGCCTCTTATTTATTTTCTGTTTACCGTGCCCTACATTGTGTTCAGTCGAGTTCCAGGTTTACGCGCTGTTGCGTTGAGTTTTCCGTTCCGACATGCACGAGGACCGTTCAGTCTCGCAGGCGATCTCTACGACCGTTTCTCAGCTCCGGTGGAGTACCGGTATAGCCGCACAAGTGCAATGGCATTATTGCGCCAGGCGAAGTTGTCTGTAACCGGCGTGGCGTACGACCGTGGCTGGATGGTAAGGGCTACTAGAGACGAACCAGCAAGGAGTGCCAATGGATAAGGTGTCCGAGCACCTGTCGGTGCTGCCGCTGCCTCGGTTGGCGTGAGTGACGACTAGTGACTGAGATTTCGAGAGCTTTGGCTGTTACCAGAGACTACCTTCGCTTAAAGGGCTATCAGGTGAGTTTAGGCGAGGAATTGCGGTTTGATCTTCTGGGGCCGGAACATACTGAATTAATCTTGAAATGGCGAAACGACAAGGAAATTGTTGGTGCATTTGCAACTACAGATGGCCTGAGTCGTGAAGCTCATGAACAGTTTCTCGCTACTTACGAGGTGCAGGACCGAATTGACCTTGTGTTGGTTGATGAGTCCACGAACACGCCCATCGGAATGTTCTATTTGACAGGTGTGTCGTCGACGAATCCGCAGATTGGTAAGTTTATCGGTGAAAAGCACTACCGGGGAAAAGGTCTTGCGAAACTGGCCACACAAGCATTAATTCGATTTGCCTTCGACCATTTACAGCTAGTTGAACTCTACGCTCACACTAGAAAAGACAACCGGAACAACATCCGTCTCAATCAGGCTTTGGGTTTTCACAGTGAGTCGGTAGAGGCAAGAAGTGCTGGGATATTCGTTATTATGAAGTTGCAGAGAAGCTGACCTAATATGTGCGGAATTTTTGGAATCGTCGGGGACAGAGCCAGTCGCCACGCGGGGTCCTCTGGGCGTCGTGCTGTTGAGCATCGGGGTCCTGATGCAGAGGGTCTCTGGACTGATGGCAGGGTGGTCTTCGCGCACTCTCGGTTGAGCATCCTAGATTTGAGTGCGGACGCAAATCAGCCTTTTTTTCAAAATGAGCAGCAGGTAGTTACCTATAACGGCGAGATCTTCAACTTTGAAGAATTACGTCGTGAGTTAACTACAGATTTTCAGTTCAAAACATCGTCTGATACGGAGGTGTTATATCGCTTACTGGAGAAATGGGGGCGCCAGGGCCTCAGGCGTCTGAATGGGATGTTTGCATTCGGATACTACGACCGAACGCAAAAGAAATTACTACTGGTCCGTGATCGGTTCGGCATAAAACCACTTTATTTCTTTCATGATCATAGAGGCCTCATTTTTTCCTCTGAGCAAAAAGCGATTTATCCGTTCATTGAAGAAGGGGTTGATGAGCGGGCGTTAGCCGAGTACCTATCGTTCAAGTGCGTATCGGGGCAGAGGACGTTGGTGCGTGGTGTGTCTGAACTCAATCCTGGGCACTGGCTGGAACTGGACGTGGTAACGAACCGAATGTCGATTGAGCGGTGGTATGAAATGCCTCGTGAGAGAGATCAAGTGACTCCTGATTTAATGGAATCAACTGAATGTCTCCTAGAGGACGCTGTTCGTTTGCGGCTGATCAGCGATGTGCCAGTGGGACTTCAACTTAGCGGCGGAGTGGATTCCTCGATTATCGCTTACCTCGTGTCCACTAAAGCTGGTAAGAAACTGAATTCGTACTCGATCGGATTTCCCGGCGATGCGCAGGACGAATCCAAGTACGCGGAAAAGATATCGGCTCAACTGGGGCTGAATCATCACCCCATTGAGTTCACAGTGCGTGATTTTATGGAGTTATGGGAGCAGGCGACTTATCACAATGATGAACCCATCAACCATCCGCACTCTTTGCCAATCTTCAAACTCAGCCAAGTGGCACGACAGGACGTGAAGGTGCTGCTTTCTGGAGAGGGTGCAGATGAGACCTTCCTCGGATATGAACATCATAGGCGTTACCTGAGTTTGGCCTCGTTGAAGGAAGCGTGTGCCTTTCATCAATTTCTTCCGTTAAAGGTAGTGCAAGAGATGTTGGGGAACTTGGTCCTTACGTTCACCGATCAATTAGGTGGACGTCGGGACTGTGTAAAAGGCTCCGCGACTAAAAGTGGCAACGCTAAGCATATGGTGGAGTTCAGTCTTCATTTGAACTCTTTACTTAATCGAATTGACAAGATGTCCATGGCTCACGCTATGGAAATAAGGACGCCGTTTTTGGATTACAGGATTGTTGAACGAGGTTTAAGGGAAAAGGTGGCCAACCTTGTTGGAGAGGACGGGGATGAAAGAAAGCGCCCCTTGATGAAGTTGTACGAGAAGTTCTTCGGTGACGGTCTGTCGCTGAGAAAGAAAGTAGGTTTCCGAGTCCCATTTGATGAGTGGTTATGTGAGGACTCCAAGTTTCGTGAATATGTTATTCAGAAGATTCTCTTGTCGGAGGGTGCTGATTTATTCGCCTCGGGGTACGTCGAAGGTCTTGTCGGTCGCCTGCACCGAGCAGAGTTTGTGCCATCCACTTTTCGAGAGGCGTGGGTTGTTGCTAATTTCGCCATATGGAACAAGGTGTTCAACGAAGTACGCCATGCGTCTCCATCTCTAACAGAATAGCTGAGACATTAGTGACCGTTACAGCGAGATGATGTCCACTACCTCGGTCGACAGAGGCCGACCGTTCCACTGGTGTTCAGACTGGCTAGGACTAGTTCTACTTGCCTTCGGTCTTCGCCTTGCCGCGGCACTTGTGACCGACTCATTCCATCATCCGCAAGTCTATGAGTATGAGAACCTCGCACGAGCCATGTTGGACGGACGAGGTTTCACCTTCCGTCACCTAGGGATCACGTATCACTCCTATGCGCCACCCCTTTATGCGTGGTTGTGCGCGATGATCTATTCAGCCGGCGGGACTGTAGTGGCGGTGCTAGTTGTTCAGATGTTAGTAAGCGTCGGTCACGTCGTCTTGGTTCAAGTACTTGCCGAGCGTCTTTTCCAGCGACGCGGTGCAGGGCTTATTGCCGGCTTGCTGATGGCCCTGCACCCGGGACTGATTATCTACGCCAGCACGAAGGCACACCCGCTCACTTTTGATGCGTTGTTCTTCACTCTCGTATTGTGGCAGTTTTGGCGGCTCCGCGATCAACCCAGTTTCGGACGAGCCGCAGTAACGGGCGCCGTGATAGGGCTCGGAGTGCTATCGCGGGCGACCATCGGAGTCCTCTTGCCCCTTGGCTGTTTGTGGCTGCTTGCTACTTCAGCGCGACAGGATTGGCCGAAATTATTTGCACGCTGCGTTGCAGTTGGGGTGTGCGCTGTCGCCATTGTTGCGCCGTGGACGATTCGGAATACGCTGATTCATCGCCAGTTTGTGCCGATGGTTACAGTGGACAGCGAGGTATTCTGGCGCGGTAACAACCCGGCGGCGACTGGGCATTCCTATATCGATTCCGGTCGTTTGGTAATCGACGCGATGTCGGCAGAGTCAAGGGCCGAGTTGCGTCAGTTGCCCAATGAGATGGAGCAGTCTAGGTGGTTTCGACGGAGAGCGTTGGAGTTTATTGAAGCTGACCCGGGTGCGTTCGTGCGCCTAACGATACGAAAGCTATTTTATTTCTGGTGGTTCTCGCCACAAACAGGTGTGCTCTATCCAAGGCTGTGGCTATATGGCTATCAGGGCTACTACCTGCTGGTTCTGTTTCTGTCTGGATTCGGCTTATGGAGCATTGCCAGGCAGAGCCGCCGTATGTGCGCGCAACATGGGGCCCTGCTTATCGTCGCATTTCTCGTAGGGCTCTCGGGCTTGCAGAGCTTTTACTATGTCGAGGGCCGGCACCGATGGGCGATCGAGCCGCTGATCATTGTGCTTGCCGGGGGTAGCGTGGCGGGATTGTCCCGTGCCGTTACGACTCGATGGCGTAACCGAGTGGCAGCTAGCAACATCTGTTGAATAAAGTCAGGGTTGCAAGAGACTGTTTCACGGAGAAAATGGAAAAGCCAACACCGAGCGTATTAATGGTCACGGGCGCCTACTTTCCCGAGGTCAGTGGTGCGGGTCTGCAGTGTCGTGAGTTAGTAAAGCAGCTTCATAGGTCGGTTCGGCTTACCATTCTCACGACTACCGCCGACCCAACCGCTCGAATGATTGACACGCAGGATGGTGTGCCGGTGCATCGTGTGTTCATCGACCCTTCAAACCGATGGTCGAAGGTTGTTGGCGCAGTTCGTTTGACTGTGGCAGTATTTCGAAATCGTCATCGCTTCTCAATCCTTCATCTCCATGGTTTTTCCCAAAAGTCCATCTTGCTGAGTTGCTTTGCCGTACTGAGGCGGTGGCCGATTGTCATTAAGATGACGTCGGTAGGGCACGATGACCCCGTGTCGATGAAAGCCCGTGGCGGGCTAGCGTATCGGTGCTACTTGCGTGCCGCACTGCATGTCGGTGTAAGTTCACGGATGACAGTTCTGTATGAGCGCGCTGGACTACCGCTGAAGCGATACCGGATAATTCCGAACGGGGTAGACCTCGTCAGATTCCGACCGTCGGATGAAGCCGAACGCCAAACACTTCGACACCAGTTGAAACTTCCTGCCACAGGCCATGCGGTGCTGTTCGTGGGGTTCTTTTCAGCGGAGAAATGTCCAGACCGCCTGTTTGACGCTTGGGCCAGCCTCGCCCTTGGGTGCCCCGAGATCGGGCCGCTTGTGTTCGTAGGGGCCACGCACTCGAAATACTATGAAGTAGACCCACGGATCGCCGAGAGCATCAAGCTTAGGGCGAACGAGTTAGGTCTCGGAGCTCGTGTGGTTTTTGTTGAGCACACATCGCACATTGAGCAGTACTATCGTGCCGCCGACATTTTTGTCTTGCCGTCACAGAGAGAAGGGCTACCGAATGTGTTATTGGAAGCAATGGCGAGCGGTGTTGCTTGTATCGCCTCTCACCTTGACGGGGTGACCGATGATTTAATCGAGGACGGTGTAAATGGACTACTCGTATCACCCGGTGAAGTGGCTGAATTGAAAACAGCGTTACGGGTCTTCGTTGATTATCCAGAGCGGCTGAGCCTACTGGGTCGTCAAGCGCGTCAGACAATCGAAACACACTTTGCAATCGAGCAGACAGCACAAGAGTATCTCAACGTTTATCGTTCGTTAATGGAGCGACCGGCATGTGCGGCATAGCTGGCATCGTCGATTTTGATGGAGGCGTTGTTGATGAGTCCCTCCTTGGTCGGATGTGTGAAGCCATTAGGCACCGTGGTCCGGATGACAACGGTATCGTTCGACTGGGAGGTAAGACGCTCGACCAGGGAGACGCCTCAGTGGGTCTAGGGAGTCGGCGATTAAGCATTATCGACATCGCCCAGGGCCAACAGCCAATGACCAACGAGAACCGAACTGTGTGGGTCGTGTTCAATGGTGAAATTTATAATTTTGCCGAGCTACGGCAAGTCCTCGAACAGGCCGGCCATACCTTTTCGACTCACTCGGATACTGAAGTTATTGTCCATGCATACGAAGAGTACGGTGATGCTTTTCCCGCTGTGCTTGATGGAATGTTTGGATTTGCTGTGTGGGATGTAAGACGTCAGCGCCTTCTACTCGGTCGGGACCGCTTCGGAAAGAAACCTTTAGTGTATGCAGAGCTCGGGTCGCGCGTCCTGTTTGCATCGGAGTTGCAGTCCCTCTTATCAGCACCTGAAGTCCCTCGCGAGATCGATTTCGAAGCAATGGGCGCCTACCTGGCCTACATGGCGATCCCAGCGCCTCTCACGATTTATCGCCATGTTCGAAAGGTGCCGCCTGGACATGTCCTAATTCACGACCGGCAGGGCACCCGTATAGAACGATATTGGTCCTTGGATTTCCACTCGAAAACGACCGATGATCCACGTGACGCGGTGCAGCGCGTGCGAGAGCTTTTCACTGATGCCGTGCGAAAACGGTTAGTTAGTGAGGTGCCCTTGGGTGCTTTTCTGAGTGGGGGTGTCGATTCCAGTGCGGTCGTGGCCACGATGGCGAACCTTTCTGACACCCCGGTTAAGACATTTTCAATCGGATTTGACGAGCCAGGATACGACGAACTTCCGCATGCTCGTCGAGTTGCCCAGGCGTTTGGGTGTGAGCACCACGAGCTCGTTGTTCGAGCGGACGCGATTGAGATGCTTCCATCATTGGTGCGGCATTTCGGTGAACCCTTTGCCGATTCATCAGCAATTCCAACTTCATACCTTGCAGCTCTTACTCGGGAGCATGTGACCGTGGCCCTTAACGGTGATGGCGGTGACGAACTGTTCGCCGGTTACGGCCGCCACATGGCGAGTAGATGGGTTGAGACCTGGCAGCGTGTGCCAGTGCCGCTTTGGGGATGGCTTGCGAAAGTGGCTGATAGGATGGCTGGTCAAGCGGCCGATGCCCGCCGGCCTTTGGCACGGTTGGCACGCGTTATGCGAGGTGCCGCAGCTGAACGGTCGGTGCGCTACCGCCATTGGGTGGGGGTGTTTGACCCCGAGCTGCTGGCGTGTCTTGGCGGCGATTCGTTGCCTGACATAGACCCTGTGAAGGGCCAGTTTGCAGAGGTGACGGACCTAGATGCGGTGGACGCCATGCTGGCCGTTGACACGGCGTACTATTTGCCGACCGATTTACTGGCGAAGGTGGACATTGCATCTATGATGCACTCACTTGAGGCGCGGTCACCGTTTCTGGACCATAAGTTAGCGGAATACGTGGCCAGTCTACCAAGCAATCTGAAGATTAGAGGATTTTTGTCCAAAGCTATACTCAAGGATGCCCTAAAGGGGCTTGTACCAGCGGAAAATCTGAAGCGCAAAAAACGCGGCTTCGCAGTGCCTGTGGCTCGATGGTTCAAGGCCGACCTGCGTGAGTTTCTCAACGACCATCTTCGACCATCTCGTTTGGCCAGTGCAGGGCTAGTTCGCCAATCAGTCATCGATGAGTTGATCACGAAGCATCAGTCTGGTGCTGCCGACTATGGTCACCACCTATGGAGTTTGTTAATGCTTGAACTCTGGCATCGGGCCTTTATGGGTGGTGATTCTGTAAGGGATAATCAGCCCGGTATGTTCCCTGACACCATCAGGACACCTCAGGTAACATGAGGTTGTGGTGGATTAAACGTTTGTAACCACACAGATCCTGCGATTGGAGTAGCTTACTCTTGCTCACCGGTCACGACATTCTTTGCATTTCCTCAATAGACTGGCGGTTTATCTGGCAAGGTCACCAGGAAATTATGTCGACCTTAGCAGCCAACGGGAATCGTGTGCTCTTTATCGAGAACACCGGTATCCGTACACCTACCATTCGTGACCTGCCGCGCCTACGCCAAAGGTTCCGTAACTGGTGGCGGGGTACCAAAGGTTTCCAGCGGGAAGGGGAAAACCTTTTCATCTATTCTCCGCTTCTCCTACCATTTCCGTACTCATGGATTTCTCGACAGATCAATCGACGACTGGTTACACGTTCTCTGCACCGATGGATGCGGGCCACCGGTTTCCGGCGCCCGTTAGTTTGGACCTTCCTGCCGACGCCATTGGCTCGAGATATCATTCGTAACGTCGATCCTCTACTCACCATCTACTACTGTATCGATGACTTTGCCTCAAGCTCCTCAGGTGCGAGGCGGATCTGGCGTTGGGAGGAGCGGTTGTTTCGGGAGGCCGACCTTGTCTTTGTCACCTCGGCAAAACTGCTTGCTCGAGCGAATAGCTTCCGGAAACAGGTGCATCTGTTTCCGTTCGGTGTCAGCTACCAAAAATTTGCGCAGGTGCGAGATCATGCACCGAATGCCGAAAGTGCTCTTAAACATCTGCAGCGTCCGCTAATTGGTTATGTTGGTGGAATTCATCGATGGGTTGACACCAAACTGCTAAAGTCCCTCGCAGAAGCTATGCCCTATGCCAGCTTCGCACTAGTGGGTCCGGTACAGGCTGATGCTTCCGACCTCGAGGCATGCCCGAATGTGCATTTGCTTGGAGCCAAAGCGCACGAAGACATCCCAAGATATATTGCGAGTTTTGATGTCGGCATTGTGCCCTATCTCCGAAGTGACTACACCGATAACGTGTACCCAACGAAACTAAACGAATATCTCTCGATGGGCATCCCGGTGGTTGCGACTGACCTACCCGAGATTCGTCGATTTAATGCTGCCCATGGAGGCGTGGTTTTCGTAGCAGGGACCGCGAAGGAGTTCACTCAGGTTATCCGAGAAGCCCTAGGGGATACGGCACCAGATGCGGTCACCAGGCGAATCGCTGTTGCAAAGAAAAACAGTTGGGAGTCGCGTCTGGAGAAGATGTCGGATGTGATTGCTGAGGATGTCGAGGCTCGTCGAGTGACAGAAGAACGTTGGGATGAAAGTCTCCGACGGATGTATCGGTCTGCTAGACGGCGCGTTGTGCGAGTGACCGTGGTAGCGGCGGCGATTTATACACTGTTATTCCATACGGGTTTCATATGGTTTGTCGCCGAGCCTCTCAGAGTGGCCGTTCCGGCCAGGCCGGCTGACGCGATCGTAGTTTTTGCTGGCGGGGTGGGAGAATCTGGTCAGGCCGGTGGAGGCTATCAGGAGCGGGTTAAGGAGGCGATCGCCCTTTATAAAGCGGGGAGGGCGGCGCGGGTGATCTTTTCTTCGGGTTATCAGTTCGCCTTCAGAGAGGCTGAGATCATGAAGGACCTCGCCGTTGCCAACGGACTACCCGAATCGGTAATCCATCTGGAGACCCGAGCTTCGAATACTTTCGAGAATGTATCCTTCGTGGATGCAATTCTCAAACGTGAACAATGGCAAAGCGTGCTGCTTATTAGCTCACCCTACCATATGCGTCGTGCACTACTTACATGGAGCAGGGTGGCACCAGAAATAGCTGTGACCGCGACGCCGGTGCCGACAAGTCAGTTCTACACTCATGGCCGTGGGGCCAGCTTCGAGCAAATCAAAGGCATTGTCCACGAGTATGTTGCGATTGTCGTCTACTGGTGGAGAGGGTGGATTTGATCTACGACGCTCCGCCAAGACTAGGGCCGGTAGGTTTAAGGCCGGTTCCCGAATCTCAGTCTTAGCGATGCTCTCGGGTGTTTAACGTTCGTAATTCTGACACCATGTTGCAGTGAATCAGACACGCATCCTTCGAGTGATCGCGAGGCTTAACATTGGTGGGCCAGCCCGTCACGTAATTCTGCTTTCAGCTCGCATTGATCCTGCGCGCTACTCAACGCTGTTAGTGACCGGTCACGAGGCACCCTCGGAAGGGAACATGAGCTCACTCGCAAAGTCGGTGGCGGTTGAGCCGAGGGTTGTTGCGGGTCTGGGTCGAGAAATTTCTTTGTGGCGAGATTTGCTGGCCTGGTTCAGGCTGTACCGCCTGTGTGTTCGCTACCGTCCACACATCGTCCATACCCATACTGCAAAAGCCGGTGTGCTCGGTCGTCTAGCAGCCAGGGCTGCTAAGGTCCCAGTCATCGTCCACACTTATCACGGCCATGTTTTTCAGGGCTATTTCTCTCCTCTTAAGACGCGTCTCTTTCTTGCCATTGAGCGTTGGCTCGGCCGGAGCACGCAGCGGCTTATAGCGGTGAGTGAGGCCGTGTGTCAGGATTTGCTCCAGCTAGGTATTGGCACACCAGAAAGTCTTGTGGTGATTCCGTTAGGACTGAATCTTGATCCGTTTCTGAGGTGCGAGGACCTCCGTGGCCAGCTCAGAGCAGAGCTTGGCCTGCAACCTGACACGCCACTTGTGGGCATCGTGGCTAGGTTGGTTCCAATTAAGGCTCACGAGGTCTTCTTGAAAGCGGCTGCCAAGGTGTGCGCCCGCTTTCCTCAGAGCCGCTTTCTCCTCGTAGGTGACGGAGAACGATTAGCCGAACTCCAGTTGCTCGTCGAGCGTCTCGGTCTACGCGACCGAGTCCTGTTTCTTGGATGGAGACAGGACCTGGACCGTGTACTAGCCGACTTAGACCTGGTGGTCCTGACGTCGCGAAATGAGGGGTCACCAGTCTGTCTCATTGAAGCGATGGCCGCGGCACGACCGGTTGTGGCGACCCGTGTCGGCGGAGTCGCCGATGTTGTCGATGACGGTATTACCGGCTGTCTCGTTGACGCCGACAAGCCGGAAGACGTTGCAAACGCAATTGTAGAACTTCTGGGAGACGAGAATCGGCGCCGAGCAATGGGCGAAGCGGCTCGCCAACGTGTTCCGCGGTTCGGTATCGACCGCCTGGTGTCGGACATGGACCGCCTCTATGGAAATCTACTCACTGAGCGAGAAACACAATGAAACTAGCTGATTTCGTGATCGATTTCTTGGCAAACAAAGGAATAGATAAGGTTTTTGTGGTCTACGGATCTGCAAATGGTGATCTAGTTGACGCATTTACACGAACAGACAAGACCCAATACGTTGCGGTGATGCACGAACAAGCTGGTGGCTTTGCTGCTGAAGGCTACGCCAAAGTTAAAGGAATCCCTGGAGTTGCTTTAGCCACTAGCGGGCCTGGTGGCATGAACCTGGTAACTCCGATAGGTAACTGTTTCTATGATTCGGTTCCTTGTATTTTTATCACGGGTCAAGTGAATTCTAGATTTCTCCGACAGGATGACTCTCTCAGGCAAATTGGATTTCAGGAAACGGACATAGTGTCGATCGTGAAACCAATAACCAAGTACGCAACGATGGTTACCGATCCTAAGTTAATCAAGTTTGAATTGGAAAAAGCGTACCATCTGTGCACTTCGGGTCGCCCAGGTCCTGTCTTAATTGATTTTCCGATGGATGTTCAAAAAGCAGACATTGTGCCAGAGACATTAGACGGCTTTCCGATATCTGAGAGATCAGATTATAGAGAAGGCAATCTAAGGGTGGTCAAAGAGCAAGTAGACCGCTACGTAGACGACCTAGTCCAGTCGGAAAGACCAGTGCTCATGATTGGTGGGGGAGTCAGGATTGCAAATGCGATAGGGGAAGTTAGAGAGCTTGGCAGGCTTCTCAAGATTCCTTGCTTTCCTACATGGAATGCTCTGGACGTTATCACTTCTGATTTCGAGTACTACGGTGGAAGGATTGGTACGTATGGGGGGGCGGGCAGAAACTTCGGTATCCAGAATTCCGACTTACTGTTAGCCATCGGTAGCAGAATTTCAGGTCGTATCACCGGCGGTAACGTAAACTCGTTCGCCCGTGGGGCCAAGAAATACGTGGTCGATGTAGATCTAGGGCTTCTAGAGAAACAAAATCAACAAGTACCATTTGACGAGAATATTCACTGTGACGCTAGGGCATTCATTCGCATGCTGATTGGTAGAGTTAAGGAATTACAGGAACCGGCAGCCAACGATGCGTGGAACTTTAGTCAGTGGACTACTAAAGTTATGGCTTGGAAAGCCAAGTACGACCCGGTCAGGCCAGAATTCTTTGAACAGAAACAAAACGTACATCCATATGTTTTTTTGAGAATGTTATCTCGAGTCTTGGACAGCGACGCTGTCATAATCGGAGACTGTGGAGGCAACATTGTTGTTAGTAACCACTCCTTTGAAACAAAGCACGGTCAAAGATATTTGACCAACAACGGAAATTCGCCGATGGGATTCTCTCATGCAGCTTCCATGGGCTGCTACTTGGCAGATCCAGCTAGGCAGGTTATTTGTGTTATCGGAGATGGTGGATTTAATATGAATATTCAAGAATTACAAACATTCCTAAACTACGATATTAAGGTTAAGACCTTCATACTAAATAATCATATCTACGGTATTACTAAAGCGTACCAAGAAACCAATTTTGAGGGTCGATGCGAGGCTTGTGGACCCATCGGTTATGACCCGCCGGACTTTATAAGAATCTGTAAGGCTTATGATCATAAAACCTTTGTGATTAATTCACATAGCGGCCTAGAGGAAAACATTAAGCATGTGTTAGGACACGATGGGCCCGTTGTGTGTGACGTGAACTGCCACGAACATCATAGCTATGAGCCGAGAATAGTTGGCTGGAAAACGCCAATTGAAGATATGTATCCATACCTACCTCGTAGTGAGTTCAAAGACAATATGTTTATTGCACCCACAGAAACATGGGAGCATCCAGAGTACCCTGACGTGGAAGAAGTGACGGGTGAAGACTAGCCGAGTGGTCTTTTTCGGCACAGTTGAGTCGGCTGTTTCGGATTCGTATTATAACCACCACGAACGTTGATTGTTATAAATAGCCAATAGGTGTGAGCGCGCGCGGTGTTTGGCTCTCTGCCAAGCCGCCGGTGGTTTCGCCCCGAGGGTCCTTAATTCGGATCAGCGGGGTTTTTTTGTTTCTTGCTGAGTTGCAATCTCTTAATCCTCAGTGTTCGGGGTACAATCTATAGTCCGTCCTAGGTTGCACTTTTAGGCTTGAAGTTTCGCATGGCACAGTATTTCTTTCTCGCGCTGTTTTTGTCGCTAGCGTTGGTACCAGTTTGCCGATTCTTGGCGACTCGACGCGGGTTGGTTGCGCTACCACACCGCGATCGCTGGCATGACAAGCCAACAGCTCTCCTTGGGGGCGTTGCGATCGGAGTAGCGACCTTCGCGTCGGTACTGACCTATATTTTTTCGACATCAGGTGGTGAGTTCAGTGTTGGCCGAGGCTACCTGGTCGAACCTACTGGAGATCTTCGCCAAGTTGTTCTACTGGGTTGCGCAGCAGTCATCTTCATTGTTGGTCTAGTCGACGATTTACGTGACCTGAAACCCTTTAGCAAGTTCATCCTACAGATTGTCGTTGCCTCAGTACTTTTGTATTTCGATTACGGTCTAGCTTGGACGGGCCGGCTCACGATTGACAACCTCTTGACGATCGCATGGATCGTTGGCATTACCAACGCGTTTAACCTGCTCGACAACATGGATGGCTTGTGTGCAGGCGTGGCGCTCATCACAGGATTCAGTCTGCTGATTGGCATGGGGCCAGTTTCGGAACTCTCCCTTGAAGTGGTGTTTCTCCTGGCGCTACTCGGTGGAACGGCCGGGTTTCTCGTCTATAACTTTCATCCAGCATCGATCTTTATGGGGGATAGTGGCAGCCTACTCATCGGACTGAGTTTGGCCGTTCTATCCCTCGGTTCTGAGGGTTTGCCCGGGGGAAGCAGCAATCTCCTAACGGTGGTTGGCGCGCCGGTGCTTGTCCTGCTAATACCCATCTTTGATACGACACTTGTGACCCTCTCGCGCATAGTATCGGGTCGAAGTGCGGCGCAGGGTGGCCGCGACCACTCGTCCCATCGGTTAGTAGCAATTGGTCTCTCACAAAGAGCAGCCGTCGGTGTTCTATGGGCCTTGGCGGCCATGGGTAGTGTTGTTGGGATTACGTTGAGCACTCTGAGCCTTGAGTGGTCGGGGTTATTGGCATCAGTATTCATGCTCGGCATCGTGATTTTCGCGGCTTACCTCGCCCAGATCCGAGTCTACGACGATAACGCGGAGCCACTCATCCGTGCCGGAAAGATTACGCCATTCGTTGGCGACATCATTTACAAACGGCGTATTGCTGAAGTTGGGCTGGATGTTGTTCTTATCACGATAGCCTACTACGCGGCATACCAACTTCGTTTCGAAGGGCAAGAGCTCGCGAATTTCTTCGTGCTGTTCTACGAAACCTTGCCGTTTGTCGTAGCCGTTCAGATGATCACGCTGTTCGCTGTTGGTGCCTATCGCGGGGTGTGGCGATACTTTGGCTTAATGGACGCGATTACGTTTACGCAAGGGGTGTTCGCGGGCACGTTCATCACTGTAGGTCTCTTCGTGTATGTGTATCGTTTTGTGTGGTTTTCTCGAAGCGTGTTCCTGATCTACGCGGTGGTGCTTCTTCTACTACTCACTGGTTCGCGGGTGTCATTTCGCGTGATCAGTGAGTGGATTAAACGGGGGAGCCATGCCGGCGATCGGCTCATCATCTACGGCGCTGGAGATGGTGGTTGGGCAGCGGCTAGTGAGTTGTTAGATCGTCAGGACTATTCTTACAAGATGCTCGGTTTTGTCGACGACGATAAGGAGAAACGGCACGATCGGATCCAAGGCTATCCGGTGTTGGGTGATTACGACGCACTAGCATCGCTCATCAAGAAGGGTAAGGTTGATTGTGTCGTAGTGTCGACACAACGAATAGAGGTCGAGCACTTAGGCGAGTTAGAACAACTCTGCACAGAGTACAGGGTGCGATTATCTAGGTTGCAGTTCGACTTGAAACACTTGGTTACCGTTTCTTAATTTTTGCTTGTGTGTTGTTGGTACTCTGTCGAGGTTCATCTTAATGGAATCTCAAGCAGCGTTATTTCGCCCACCTGCACCCCAAGTTCGCGCATGTCCGTGCTTCCTGGTAACTCAGCACTGGGGCGCCAACTGGGGCTGACCACGAGGTCAACCCGTGGGTAATGAATACCATCAACCAGTTTCTTTGCAGTTCCTGTCTCCTTGGCTGTGGTGTGCCCGGAAATCGGTCCGAGCCATGACTCGCCGGGTCTAATAGCTGACTCCATAATGGTCGTGGCCGTGCCGACGGATGTATTGAGTTGGTCGCTTGGTGGAATGTCTAGCATCACGTCGTGCCAAGCCCCACTCTCCAAGGTTAGTCGCTGTGCCAATCGGTTATCCAGTCTGACATCCACTGTGAACACCCATGCTGGCGTGACCTGAACCGCTCGTAGCGGGATGCGAACCTGTCGAACATTCGATTGAACAAAAAACGTTGCATGTCGACCTGTCCATCTAAGTGGGCGCTCATTGCCCTCTAGTTCCCAATCGTAAAAGCCGTATGAAATTCTGGATAAGTTAATATTGCTTCGTTCGTGACCTGCTCGAATGGGAACTGAGCCAACCACTACGATTAGAGTAATCGGGACCAGCCAACGCGTCAGGGCTGAGTGACGAGCCCCATCTGCGGAAACATTATTTGGCGCTGCAATGCTCTCGCCTAGCGCAACAGCCAGTCCAAACACCAGCCAGAATGAATAGGCGACCTCAGCGTAGACGAGGGAATGATTTGCTACGAGGGTTACGCAACATGCAACTAGGCCAATGCCTGCGCCAGTGGCAATAGATTTCGCGCCAAAGGCCTGTACGCCCTGCCAGATGCGCCTTAGACTCGATATCAGCAACCAAGAAAACAGACCAAAACCAATGATTCCGAACTCCGCTACGATGAGAAGAAAATAGTTGTGGGGATTTTCAAGACGACTCGAGAAGGCATCAACCAACAGTTTCTGCAACTCTTGTGAGTTCAATAGCTCGGCTGCCGCACGGTATTGGCCTACCCCGATACCCAGCCAAGGAGAAGAGTTCAGCATGCGAAAGGTTGTTTCAACAAACAGCCAGCGAATTTGCAATGATTCAAGCGAGCTGCTGTCGGCGAAGGCGATAAGACGGTATCCGAGCACGAGGACAACGGAAGCGATTCCAACTGCAATGGCTCCTCGGCGTAATCCACGAAGCGCCGACACTTGTGGGCGAATGATTCCCAGTAACGCGACACCCGCAAGGAGTAGGACTAAGCTTGTAAGGAGTACGGCCCGTGACCCCGAGAGCCAAAGGGCTATACCAATGACTACGCTTGCTCCCAGCCACACTGCGCGGTGTTTGCTATCTGCTGCAAGGCCGAGGGCGATCGGGAGCACGAGAACGAAATAGGAACCAGCTGTATTGACCTTCGAAACAAACACTGCCCACCGTTGCTGTAGCAGTTCTGGCAACGTTACGCTCGGGTTGCCGGTTCCGATCGCAGTAGTGGAGAGTTCTACGATACTGAGTGCAGAGACACCAACGGCGCCTACCACGACCATCCTTCCAAGCCGCCGCGCCAGTCTTGAATCTCCTCGACAGAGCGTGATGACAGCCAGGAATAGTCCTATTCCTTCAAGAATTGTTGCTGCGGAAACGATGAATTCATAGCCTGACAGCGTACCGACCCAGGGCCTGAGATCGGCAATTGGCGCGGTAAGATAAGCCGTTGCTAGGTATTCTGCAAAAAAGTTTATAAATGGCCACGGGTTATCTTTCGAGATCTGCAAGGCAATCAGCTGCACTGCGCAGGAAGCGGCCACGGTCGTGCCAAACAACAACGCGGGTAGGCGAACCGTGGACGGTACTGTTGAGGTTGTTCGGATAAGCTGAAAGCGGCCGAGCAACCAGCCTGCAAGAAAGGCGAGAACGATCGCTTCGGTTGTGCGCGCCGGATACGCGTCCGTCAGGATTCTCGTCCCGAACATTCGCATAATCGGCGCCAGTCCAGCTACGATGAGCAGCGCGTCACTTGGCCGTGCATACGCGAGGCAGCCGACAGCGCCGACGCCAAGTTTTAGTACAAGCGGCACGTGATCAGCCCAAAAGAATGACTGTGCGACGGTAAAGACGAACAATGCCACTAAGGCCTGGCCGATTAGTCCAAGGGCCCACGCCGGACCAGTAGACCAGATATCTTGATTGCGTACACCGGTTGATCCCACTTGCGTGTGCATCGACTGAGTAGGTCTAGACGCGGCCGTGTCCATTTGCGCAATCCTGTGGCTGCTGATGGTCCGCCAGTATCAGGTGCCTTGCCTCACACGGGTACTCCCACGAGCCGTAGAGCCTTAGCAATCGGCCAGGTGTACGGGTAGAGCGGGTGGCTATAAAGCAGTCGTTTGGCGAAGCTTCGGGCTCGACTATCCCTTATGGCCCGGGCGCCTATGAGTACGCTCCACCGACCCTGGGCTGTTGAGATTCCCGGGCCTACTAGTTCAACGCGGTGTTCAAGTGTTTTATCGAACACAAATAAGTCACCTTTCGTTGCACCGATGTCGTCTGCGAGGCTCAAGGTCATGCCGCTTCGAGTGCGCAGGAGGAAATCGCCGCCAGTGTAATCCTGAGGGGTCCGAGATAGGAGCACGAGGCACTGGAGTAAGGGAAACGGAGCTGGCCCATCGTAGTCTCTGTGTGCCGGCAAACGGCCAGTGTCAGTGATGTACTTTGTTGCGATGATGTAGTTTTGCAGTTTCTGCTTTTCCTCGCGGTATTGAGGATTATCCATCCATGCCTGCTCGATATCGTCGCGCAAGCCGAGTGCCTTATTAAAGAATTTTGTCGTTTGTTCGCTGTGCTCGTTGTGCAAGTACTGATAAATGCGGTATGTGCGGCCGACTTTGTCGTGTGAGCGCGGATGCACGTAGTCCCGTACCAAATCTGTGTTGATGCGCGAGACGCAGACCGGCCCTGTTCTGAGAAAGCTTTGGCATTCGCTCCGATATCTATCAATCTCGGCTTCAGAGAAATAGTCTTTGAGGAGTACATACCCCTTGGTCGGATTCAAGAGTTCAGTGACATAGGAGGCACGATTAATCAGGCTATAGGTCGACATCGATTGCTCGCACTAGGGTCCTAAGCGCCCGGGCCACGTGTCGGTCGTGGGGCACGCGACCTGCTTCGCTCTCTGAAAGGTGTGGGGTAACGTACACATTTCGCATAAAACGAAAACGGTCCCAGAATGGCATAGGCTCACGCCAGAATACGTCGGCTCCATAGAAGGCGACTCGTTTTTTCTTCAGTGCCCGAAACAGTGCCCGTTTATTGATGACGGCCGCGCGACCGCAGTTAACGAGGACAAGATTCGACTTGGCCAATGTGAGTTCTTGGCTTCCGATCAAGCCTTGGGTAGTGGAAGTTAGTGGAAGCTGGACGAAAATGATGTCGCACTGGCGGAACATTGACGGAAGTTCCAGAAACTGCATGCCGAGGCGTTCTTCAATGATGTGGGAGAAGCGCCTGGTGTGATGGTAGAAGACCTGGGATCCGAACGCTTTGAGTTGGCGGTGGATTTGATGTCCGATTAGACCATAGCCGACAATTCCAACGCGTTTACGATAAGCCGTCAACGTGCTGGCACCAGTCCAATTATGGCCGCCTATGGTTTCACTCGCGAGTGGAGCCATGAGTTGCCGGTAGAACCGCTTTGGGGATCTTAGCGCGTGCCACCTCGACCGCTCGGTTAGTCGTTTTAATCCGATGAGCATCAGAAGTGTAGCGACCTCCGCCACATCCGTTCCGCGATCTGTATCTACGGCTTGAATCTTGATCGATGACTTATTGCGATCGAAGGTAGCCATCCAATCGTCTGTCGTATGGAGACAAATGCCGGCAAGATGAGGAAACTCGCCAAGGACTTTCGTTGATAGCTCGCGGGTCTTGTTGATGATGATCCGCACCCTCGGTGCCTCGGCAGGCAATAGCCTGTCCGTTACGACGTAGTTCGTTGAACCGAGGTCCGTCAGCAGGGCCCGATAATGGCGGCTTCGTCGCTTGGGATCGACGAAGTAATTCAAGAAAATGAGCGGCGGATCCATACCTATAATCCTACATACTCCACCCACCCTAGTCGTTTGCCCGCTACAATGGGTCGACCCAACTTGTTCTCACTTTCCGACTACACCCAGCATAGGACTACTTGCTGATGCGTAGCGTTTTCGTGGTATGCGGCCGGCTTGATACGCCAGTCTGCCTGACTGCACAGCCAGTTTCATCGCTTCAGCCATGGCGATTGGGTCGCTGGCTTGAGCAATGCCTGTGTTCATGAGAACGCCATCAACGCCAAGTTCCATCGCGTATGCGGCATCCGAGGCGGTGCCGACGCCGGCATCCACAATCACCGGCACGGTCGCGGCTTCTCGAATGATCTCGATGTTGTTGGGGTTCTGAATACCAAGACCGGAACCGATCGGTGCACCGAGCGGCATGACGGCCGCAGCACCAGCCTCCTCAAGCTTACGACAAGTCACCGGATCGTCATTGGTGTATGGCAATACAACGAACCCTTCCTTTACGAGTTCACGCGTTGCTGCAATAAGCGCCTCATTGTCAGGGAATAGGGTACGTTCGTCTCCGATCACTTCGAGTTTAATCCAATTGGATAGTCCCGCTTCCCGCCCAAGCCTTGCAGTACGAATTGCATCCTCTGCGGTATAGCAGCCAGCAGTATTCGGGAGTAGGCTGTATTTCGTTGTGTCGATATAGTCCAGTAACGATTCCTTACTGTGGTCGTTGACGTTGACCCGACGAACGGCGACGGTGATGATTTCAGCGCCGGATACCTCATGGGCGCGTACCATTACATCGTTGGAAGGGTACTTTCCCGTGCCGACAAGCAGGTGCGAGTGAAAAGACTTCCCGGCAATGACTAGTGGAGTATCGGTCATCGTGAACCTCCACCCACGAAATTGACGATTTCAATCTGGTCACCCGCATTGATTAGTGTGGAATCGAAGGCTGCACGTTTCACCACGGTAAGGTTATGCTCGACCGCGATACGCCGGGAATCAATATCGAGATAGTCGAGCATCTCCGTCACCGTCATGGGTGCATCGAGTTCAAGCGAGTCACCGTTGAGTGTGATAGTCAATCGCCACAGCCTACTCTTCGTCACGGGGCGAAGTCAAGGCTAACCTATTGGAAGAAATGAAGTTAGCGCTAGATTGCCATCATCGAAGAATGAGTGATCACGACGGATATTCTCGGTAGTAGCCGGAGGGACGTAGTCTATGCCATTCGTTGAAGGTCGGACCGGATGCATCGAGTTTCTTGTTTGGAAGCAGTGGTTCGGCTAGGGGCTTTCCGATTCGTCGTTCCGTCTCACTTGCTCAGGGTCTGTAGATAAGTAGGACTGAGCGAACGCAGTTAATGTGACGCCTTCAACGCCACGGTCGGTGAGATGGGAGAACGTACGTTTGAGCTGATGGAAGAGGTTGTTTACCGCCGCTGGTGTGGGATTGTCGGGGGAGCGTGTCGATTGAGGCGCTCGCCTGTGGTACCCTCGTTGTGGCCAGTAACACAGCTGGGTCGATGGAGGTCCAGTCATTTTTCCCGCATGACATGACGCTCTACGATGGAAGAAATCCGAATGCCTTGTGTACGGCGGTGCGATCCGCCATGGTGCGTGGTGCGCTGCGTACGGGCTCGGAGACCGCGCGGACCATTAAAGCGCGCTTCAGGCCGTCAAATTGCGTCGCTGCACATCACGAAATCTATGAACAAACACTTCGGGAGTCCTTCGACAGTCGCTCGAATTGGTCCTAAGATGCTCAGTCCAGGGAAAACGTTATTAGTTACTACCTTACTGGACAAGTAACTCTGGCCTGTTCTTCTAAATGTCATATGCGATCTCGTGAATCTCATTCAATTCATCTAGTGCTCTTCTTCTCCAGAAACGTATCGCTGCGGACATGGGCCGAAGTTGGAATGTTTGATAGGGAGGTGGCTCTTTACTTGAAACACCAGAAGGAAGGACTCAAAATCAGCTTCTTGACTTATGGTGATGAGAGCGAACTCGAATACTCCGAACGAATCCCCGGCATTGATATTTTGTACAATAAATGGGGGCTACCACTGCCTCTGTATTTCTTGCTGATTCCACTTCTTCATTCTGGGGCGTTGCGGCGTGCAAGCGTGTTGAAGACCAATCAACTTTCTGGTGGGCGTATAGCACTGTGGTCTTCAAGATTGTGGCGCAAGCCACTGATCGTGCGATGCGGAAATATCCCGTCCGATATGACTGCGCAAACTCATATAAAGAACCCTGTCCACATGCGGCGTCTACGTCGGTATGAAGCAAAGATGTTTCATGCAGCAACAGCGATCATTGTCGCTGCACCTGCGATGCGCGATTATATTACTCGCACCTACTCTGTATTAGATTCCCTCATTCACGTGGTATCAAATCATGTATTAACCGATCTGTTTCGCCCGAAGGTGGTCAGTTCATTGCCAAACCGACTCTGCTTTATGGGACGACTCGAAAAACAAAAAAATGTCGAAACTCTCGTAGAGGCATGCTCAGGCACAGGTTTAGATTTGGTATTAATTGGTAATGGTTCGTTACGCAACGACATTAAGGCTCTAGCGATGAACAGCGGCGTTAATGTTACCTTTATGGGAAATCTGCCACATGCGGAGCTGCCCTACCAATTATGCAAATCCCGTATCTACGTTCATGCGACACATTACGAAGGAAGCCCTCCCAAAGCTTTATTAGAAGCGATGAGTTGCGGGTTACCTGTAATCTGCTCGAATGTTCCTGGTATAGGCGAATTTATTATTCATGGAGTGACAGGTTGGTTATGTGGCACATCACGAGAAGAGATTCGAAATGCCATTGATATAGTATTGCGTGATGGCGATCTTCAAGAGCGCCTAGGCCGAAATGCGCGAGAGTTTATTGTTAAATCTTTCACTCTGGACGAGGCTGCACGGAATGAAGTAGCAATACTGAAGACTGTTGCACTTTAAGCTCTCTATTTGATGGGTCAACTTGGCTCGACAGAATTATTTCAGCAGTCATTGTTTTGTATTTCAGATTTGGGAAAGCTATTACAGAAGTCCTCGAAGCGGTGCTACCATGGACCGTGGGTGGTGTGTGAATAAGAACTCTGATCCGATAACTGACTTCGATAACCAGTCGACTAATCGATCGACTCGGGTTCTTTTCATAACTCAATCTAGCGCGTACCCACAATTAGGTGTGCTGTATCTTGTTGATGCCTTGCGACAAGCGGGCATCGAGTCACTAGTGGTATCGTGTGATCTTCCGGCTGAAAATCTCGACTCTATCCTCACAGACTATAGGCCGGCGGTGGTTGGCATGTCCGTGCTGACTGCTCCCCAGGTTGTGGACTTTAAAAGACATTCAATCCGGATAAAAAACGAGTATCCGGAAATCAGTATTGTGTGGGGGGGCGTACATCCTACGATTCTTTCGGAAGAGTGCATGGACTCATCTTACATAGACTTTGTTTTTATTGGACAAGGCGAGGATGTTTTTCCTGACCTAGTTCTTGACATTGTTAATGGAACAAATAAGTTTACCAAGAGAGTACAAGGGCGTTCGCCTCAGACACTCGATCGGTACAGTCCAGCTTGGGACAAAGTTAGCCTTAGTCAGTATCTTTTCTCTGAACGGCACTCGGTCCGCTCTCCGATAACTAAAGTCCAAACATCAGCAGCAAAGGTGTTTGACCAAATAAAAAGCGATATCCAGGCCATCGATCCCGGGCTGAGTTCCGACGTATCAATACACGTTCTTGAAGATATTAAGAAGTGGGATGTTGGCTTATATGAACTGGACAAGAGTATATTCTATTACCTAATTACCAGCAGGGGATGCCCGTACAGTTGTACTTTTTGCTCGGAACCTCTCCAGATTATGCATGGTAATGCCGCGGGAAAATTTACCTGGAATTCCCACGATCTCGACTGGGTGAAGTGTCAGATAGACGTGATTCGAGAGCGACTTGCTCGGGACGGAGAAGACCTTGAGGGTGTGGGTATCTGGGATGATATGTTCTGGGTGGATAAGAAGCGCGCTCGGAACATCCTCAGCTACTTAGCTAGTGAGGGCCTGACGTATTTGATTGAGGCACGTCCTGATCAACTCATTCGAGATGATTATTCGCTTTATAATTTCTTAGGCGAGACGAATTGTTCGCAAGTATTTATTGGCGCTGAATCGGCATCCCAGGAAACGCTTGACTACATAAAGAAACATACGGACATAGAGGACTACTATCGGCTAATGAAGCACGCAAGTATTGTCAAGGTTCCGTTACGCATGTCATTTATTGTTGGTTTCCCAGGCGAGACCGACGAAAGCGTTAATAAAACTCTGGATTTTTGTGAGACCGTTACGAACGGTGCTTACGGTCCTTGGGTTAACATTAGTGGTCCCAAGATCTTCACGCCCTATCCAGGCACTGTGGAGTATGACCGTGCGGTAGAGGCGGGTTTTGTAAAACCTGCCACACATGTTGATTGGAGAAAAATCCACAGATCAACTGAAGCCTACCTGGAGTGTTTTCCGTGGATGCGGAATTACCCTAGCGCTACTCTCGAGAGGCTCGAGCATTATTTTGGGCAAGGTTACAGCGCATTGACTACCCACTAGACGAGGACCGGAACGGACGCGCTCTCGGTTGTGCGCCTCGTGCCCTACAACGTTAGGCCAGTTGCTTGTCGCTTTACCCTCTGTTCCACCCGAATTGTCAGAAGACAACGCTCAGTCTTGTGACATCCGTGGTCACGGCTAGTCACAGCTTGTCTCTATTAACAAAAAGTGTCACAGCTAGTCACGGGTACGCACGTTTGATCCGTTTTTTGACACAAATTGACACACGCCTCAATCGCGTTGAACCCTCCACCAGCCAGCAGTAGGATGTGCGTCTATGGGTGGCAACAGTGGTTGATGCTGATCGTCTCCAACTTCGAGCGAAGGAGGGAGATGCCAAATCCCAGACCAGTCTCGGCGACTGTTACCTATGGGGCCTCGGTGTAACGCAGGACCTGCCGGAGGCGGTACGTTGGTATCGGAAATTGGCCGCGCAGGGCCACGCTGAGGGCCAAGGTATGCTCGGCTGGTGTTACCAATGGGGCCTCGGTGTAACGAAGGACCTATCGGAAGCGGTGCGCTTGTATCAGTTGGCGGCCGAGCAAGGCCTGGCTCAGGCGCAGTACAGCCTCGGACGCATGTACGGAAACGGCGAAGGCGTATCGCTCATCGCGCACCTCCGCCCACGAAATTTACGATCTCGATCTGATCCCCTTCGTTGACCATCGTTGAATCGAATGCTGCACGTTTCAGCACGGTAAAGTTGTGCTCGACTGCCACGCGCCGAGCGTCAATCTTGAGGTAGTCAAGTAGTTGCGTCACCTGCATGGGTGCGTCAAGTTCGAAAACATCACCGTTAAGTGTGATAGTCAACCGCCTCAGCCTACTCTTCGTCACAGTATGAAGTCAAGGCTAACCTATTGGTATGAATGAGTTTAGCGTCCACGCGTGGCTCCGACCGAACGAAATATTCGCGTATTCGCTCTCGGCGGTTAACTTGAGTCCGTGTTCGGTGCTATTCGGTGCACCTCCGTCCGAGTGGTATCGAAACCTCAGTCTCACAGAGGCGGTTCGATTTGCTGATCTACGACTTGACGTCGCGCATCGATCTTCCGCGGCCAGGTGAGTACGAACGCGCGAACTCGGTCAGGGTCATACCCTTGACTCCACGTGAGACGAGGTGCGTGAACGTTCTCTCAAGCCGATGGAACAGATCGTCGACGGCGGCTGACGTGCGGTTATAGGGCGAGCCGCCCGGCATGAGCTCAGACGAATGCAGCATCATCTCGATGGCTGGCAGGCCGAGCGCGTCGGCGGTCTCGTAGACGGTAATCAGGCGCTTCGCGGACATTCCCGGATACGGGCGAAACCACTGAGGTGCAAGTCGAAGGAATCTATTAGCCGCCCGCATGGGGATCGATTGTCGATGGCGACGGAACATTGAGCGGGCCAGGCGTGATCGCCGCATGAGCACGCTGGTATGCAGGATAGTGACTGGCACTTCCAGGAGTCCAGAGTTCCCGGCTTCGCACACATCCCTCTGTGAGAGACCGTAGGGGGCGAGCGGTGCTTTACGGAAGTCCGGCCCGCCTTCGCGCAGGCCGAGGTCACCAACCCACGACACTAATGGCGTGATTGAGCAGTCCACCAGGTACCCGAGCCTGACCATTGGTGCCACTTGTGCGGCCGAGAAGCCCCATCGGCCGGCGCGGTAGCTCGTCGGCGCCTGACCGAGCCGATCGCTAAGCGTCGCCGTCAGGGTGCGTAGCTTCGATTGAAACAGTTCGGTGGGTAGTTCGGATGGGTAGGGGTGACCCCGGTCGGCATCGTCCCACACGGCGTCGAACGGCGGGGTCGACCAGGGGTGCAAATGCGCACCGATCTCAGCGTGGCCATTGCGGGCTGGTTGTCCCAGCGTCCCATCAAACACGGCACTCGTGACGACTTCGTATGTGCAAAGGTAGGTCGGCGGAAATTCGAAGTGCTCACAGAGCGCTTGGAACCTCGGCACGTAACCGAGATTGTCGGTCGTCAATTCTGCCCCGACGTCCCATTGATTATCTGCTTCGGTATCGACAGTGAGGATTAGTTTCATAGCTCTGTTACTCAATAGCCCAGCACGTATTCCATGTTCGTGATTAGGATGTCGCGGCCGATCGGGATGTGGGGGATTCTCTTGACGAGCCATTTTGGCAAGGTACGCTGCGCCAGCTTGCTGATCTCCAGGTCCTCGCGAATTAGCGTGAATCCGGCTTCGGTGATGTGCTGACGCAAGTTTTTGAGCGTGACGAGATAATGGAGGTCGTCGATTATCGTTTCGCCTTGTTGGGCTTGTGTGAGGAACAAATCACTGTACACCGGCTCGCGGAAAGTTCCCGGTGCATGGCGTGCGAGCCACCAGCTCAGTTCAAAGGCGAGCCGACGTCCTAGCATCAGATGCGGCGGAATTGGGAACCGTAACCGCGGAAGGTGAACTCCGCTCGGCGACAGATAAGGCGCCGTTTCGAGAAACATACGCCCACCCGGCCTAAGGACTCGGCGTGCTTCGCGCAGATAGGCGCTAGGGTCCCTGACGTGCTCAATGACGGCATGGGAAATGACCAGGTCGAAGCTTGCGTCACGAAACGGCAGCGCCGTACCATCTGCTCTTGAAAATCTTGGCTTAGAGCCGCCCTGTTCCTCGGCGAGTCGTGTACCCGCGCCCCGGAATCGGTCCGCGAGATCGATGGCAACGACCGATACAGCCTCTTCAGCAAACGAGACACTCATGCCGCCGCCTCCGCAGCCATCATCGAGCACGCTACCGAGGTGCGTGATGTTGGCTCTTGTCAAATAGCGAAGCAGCTTGGCTGAGCGCCAGTATTCAAACTTAGCGTAGTGAAACTCCGACCGAAACCGCTCGGCGCCATGCCGTTCAATAGCCTCCTGATCGACGATCCGCATCGTTATAATCGTGAAATGTGTCTATCCTTCACTTCTCGGATTCATCAGGGGTGGAGGATGCCCGCTTCTCTGCAACCATGGTGCCTCGCAAGCTGGCCAGTAACTGTCGGATCTCTCGGAGTTCTTGCGCCTTAAAGAACCCGAGCACGACCAGGGCGACCGGATACGTCGCCACCAGTGCGAGCCCAACACTGAGCGCCGTAGCTATAGACGCCGGCGCTACTATAGCCATTATCCCATAGAGCGCGATGGCCACTCCTGCAGTCATCGCGAGTCGTCCCCATTCGTAGCGGATGGCGTAATACCGTTGGGCGAAGTAGCTCAACGTTGCAACGAATACGATCTGTCCAGCGACGACCGAAGCCGCTGCGCCAAAGAGCCCCCATTGTGGGATCAGTAGAAAATACCCGCCGAGGCTTACAGACCCGCCGACCGCGGTCGCGATCGGATAGGCGTGAGTCCGTTTAGCGACGTTGATTGATGTTGACAATAGCGTGGATGTTGATTGGATTGCCATGCCAAGGGCCAGCAACGGTACGACCTGGGCCGCGGCATGGAATGTCTTAGGAGTCATCAGCTCGACGACTGGTTGCGCGAAGCAGGCCAGCGCCAAAGTCAGGAAGCTCAAGACAGCGAAAGCGTAGCTAGAGAGACGACCAAACAACCATGGAGCATCTGCGCGGCGCATCGAATCAAAAGCAAATGGCATCCAGGCTGTGGTGAATGCTACGGGGTAAAGCTTAACCACCGAGGCGATGCTGACACCGATCAAGTACACGCCCACTTGGGCGAGGGGAAGATACAGTGTGAGGAAAAACCGGTCGCTCATCGCCATGCCCTGATGCAGGATGCCCTGGGATGCCCGTGGAAGGCCGAATTGCAGCATCTCCCGTGCTATCGAACGGGAGAATCGCCAGGTCGTCATTGTGTTAATGCTCCGGCTAAGACCGGCGACCATCAATGTCGATATCATGACGTCGGCCAGGACAATGCCGGTGACGTTCCATCGCAAACCGACAACGAATACCAGACGAAGGACAATCGTCCCGAGGGACCGGACGAAGGTAAGCGTGGCGTAGGTGCGAGATTTTTCTTGGATTTGCAGGCGTGTCAGTGGGAGAAAAATAAAGCTACCTATGAAGCTGTTCGTGAACAACAGGGAGAGTGTCGTCACGTGGTGCTGACCGCTAAACAGTGCGCCATTGATTGTAGGTGCGAGACCTAAGAGCAGGAGCGTCAGTGCGCCGTTTGCTCCGATTAGAAAAAGGATGATAGTGCCGGCGAGCCGACGGCGTTCCTCGTCGGTTCGACAATCGTAATGGAGTCGCAGGAACGAGGTATCCAGGCCCCATCGGTACACGGGCTTAAGTACCGCTTCGAGTACAAGGACCAGCGCCAGCACTCCATAATCTGAAGGGGACAGGACGCGGGTGTAGACCGGCAGCAGTAGAAATGTAGTCGCCAGGATCGCGACGTCTGCCGAGCCGTAAACCAGCAGGTGGCCGAATATTCGACGAACATTGTCGAACATGCAGGCGGATTATAGTGGTAAGCCGTATCTTCTCTGAAACCTACCTTGGTTGGGGGTCAGGGGATGCCTAGCGGCATTGTGGTAGTGGTTGGGTGATAATGCGGTGTCCCACAGCTGACACCAAATGGTCACGTAGCTCGACTAGAGCAGGATTGAATTATTTATAAAGGCCTTTCTCATGCGTATATGCATGGTCAGTCCGGTGGCGCCGCCGGTACAGGCTGCCAACTCGCTGCTTCCGGAGTTGCTGGTTCACGAACTCCGGGAACGTGGAGTCGACGCCTCCTTCGTGTCTCATCCTACCGCTGGCGCAGTAAGCGCTGGTGGAACATTGAACACTTATGTTCCGCGCCGTGGTAGTAGCCTGCTTCACCGCAGCCGTGCGGGAGCAGTATTGGCTGGCGCGCGAATCGCGATGGGACTACGTGCAGCGCTGCGCGTCGCGGATCTCGCCCACCTCCACGGTAATGGGCTCATCGTCGAGGTCGCATCGCTGCTGGCGCGGTGGCGCACGACTCCTGGCATCATCACACTCTATGGCACTGATATCTGGCACCATGACCCGGTGATGCACCGAAGGTTCGCCGAGGTGGTCACAGGAGCTGCGCATCGCATCTTTTACAGTCGCGCGTTGCTGGTACATGCACGCTCGCTCGGGCTGGCGGTCGACCCATCGACCGTCATCCACGCCCCAGTGGCGGAGGTGTTTCGCGCCGTGCCGAATGAGGAGCGCCACCAGATTCGTCGCGAGCTTGGTGTTGGTCCTGGCCCGTTGTTGCTGACGGTCAAGCGGCTTCACGAGGTCGCCGGGTATCCGGACCTACTCTCGATGATGCCGTCCATCATCGCCGGCAGCCCTCAGACGACACTGTGGATCGTCGGAGAAGGAGAGCTCCGAGCGGAGCTCGAACGTCAGGTCGCAGAGCTCCAGTTAACCCGGTCCGTCCAATTTCTCGGACAGATCGACAATGCTCGGCTTTGGCAGTACTACGTGGCCGCTGACCTCTTCGTGCTGCCGTCCCGTCTGGAGTCGTGGGGGAGCGTGTCGATTGAGGCGCTCGCCTGTGGTACCCCCGTTGTGGCGAGCAACACGGCTGGGTCGACGGAGGTCCAGTCATTTTTCCCGCATCACATGACGCTCTACGATGGAAGGAATCCGAACGCCTTGTGTGCGGCGGTGCGATCCGCCATGGCGCGTGGTGCGCCGCGTACGGGTTCGGAGACCGCGCGGACCATTGAAACGCGTTTCAGGCCGTCAATTTGCGCCGCCGCATATTACGAAATCTATGAACAAACACTTCGGGAGGCGTTCGACCGTCGCTCGAATCGGTTCTAAGATGCTCAGTCTTGTGCTTGGTGATTAAGAAGGCGCCAGGGGAGTTCGAACCGCTCAAGGAGCACCTGTCGCGCCGAAACCGGATACTCAATGATTGTCCCACCACTCCGCAGAGCGATCTGATATTGGGTGAGAAAGAGTAGGTTTGAGACAATTACGCAGACGGCGATGATTCTGAAGGTCCCGGACCACTGAGTCCACCGCCAGGAGGACACGAGTGCTCCAAGGCCGATGGTGAAGAATACGGTATAGCTAACGAAGCGACGCGCACCGAACGCTTCACCGCCCCACCAGTCGACGACAGCGGCGTTGACATATATAGCTGTGAGCAAGACGGCCAACGTTCCCCATCCCAGCAGGCGATCTCGTTTTATCAGCCAGAAGAGCCCGCCAACGGCTAGTATGATCGCTGGCGTCCAGGAAAAAAGCCCGTGATTCCAGGAAAAGAGCACTGCAAGGACTTGTGGTTCAGTCCATCGCATAAAGTTCTCTCCTTGGGGAGTGAGGATGAAGTGCCCATAGATTTGGCGCCATGCTAGAGCCTGCGGCGTGAACGCGACAATGAGCACACTTCCCATGAGTGCCAGTCGGCCAGCTATAGCTCTCAATGTGGAGGTGCGATGGGCGACTGCCAAGCACGCCTCTCCCAAAGGCAACAATAGAATGATTGCGTCTTGCCAACGGACTACAGCTGCCAGTCCCGCAAGTGCTCCCAAGAGGGCATAGCGTGCTGGCCGCCAATCGCCTCGTGTCCGCAACCAGACGTGAACAAAGAGTGCGATTGTGAACAGAGAGACCGCATGCGAGTACGCGGGAGAGACGACCGAATAGTAGATCGCGGGTGAGCCCAGCCACGCTACGAGCGTGGCCCAGAGCGCCGGTGCTGGCCTAAAGACACTTGCGCAGACCCGATAGGACAGAAAAGCGCCCGCAGTTGCGTAAGCGATTCCAGACAACGCGACCGCGAACTGGAATGGAGCAGCGATGCCGTCCAACGGAATCGGCATACCGGCCATGCTCCCCAGCACCATGACACCGAAAATCAAAAGGTATACCGGTAGCCATAGGAGAGCAGGACCGATCGACATCAGGTTGACGGCATGCCCCGTAGTCGTCCGGGTCGAGGTCCAGACATTGGCGGGATTCTCAGGCCGGTAAAGAAGTTGATAATCGTTGATGAAGTTGACGTCCTGGTCGAACACGAGTGACCGCAGGTAGGCGTAGTATTGGATGCCGTCGCCGTCAATGATGCGGCCATGGGCACGTGGAAACATTGTCATCGCGATCACATAGGCGATCGCGAAAACAACGCCGATGCCAATGATGGTGCGACCGGGATGACGCTCGAAACGGTCCAAGCCCAGCGTGAGATGCACGAGCACGTATCCTCGGAACGAACCGCAATTATAGCGTGCGACGGGGCGAAAAAATTAGGGTTGCTTCACCAAATGCGACGGCCACAGTAGGGACGGTAGAGCATGCTATTCTGGTTAACCAATTCAGGGATATCTGACTTCAGCCGTGCCACTAGGCGATGCGCCATCTCGAGTAAGTCACCCATTCAAGAGTCGACGTGCGGTAATGGTTAAACCATCCAGGCGCACCGCATACAACATTTTCGGAATCGTCTTCTGCGTCTATATCATGACGACCGGTGGAAGCTTTGCCACCGATCTCGCAAGCTATGAGGTAACCAAGAATCTGGCACAGCAGGGTTCGGTCGCCATGTCATACAACGTGCTTGCAACCGCTGCCGAACGCGGCGTGGATGGTCGGTATTACGCACCCGTCGGTCTTGGACACCCGGTGTTCGGGGTTCCGTTTTATTTCGCCTCGCGCGTTATACAGCGGGGGCTAGATGTGAGGGTCGGTAAGCCAGAAACGCTGGACAAGGCCGCCGTCGTTCTGGGCAGTGCAGTAGCAGCCGCACTATGCGCTCCGGTGGCGTTTTTGTTTGCGTGGCGCCTCAGCGGCTCTGTTGTAGGGTCTCTGGTGGCAGCCTTCGGTCTGGCGTTTGGTACGATTCTTTGGCCGTATTCGAAATTTGGCTTTAATGCCCCACTGGCAGCGTTCTTCTTGCTTGCTGCCACTTACTGTACTTGGCTAGGGGTACGGTCCGCCCGCACTTCCGTTCTGGCTCTTGGTGGGATGTGGCTCGGCTGTGCACTCCTAACCCGCCATGAGATGACGCTTATGGCCATCCCGCTCGGTGTGTGGATTGTGGTCGAGTCAATGACGGACCGACCCCAGTTATTGCGCCGATGCATGACGTTTGGGGCGCCGGTGGCCGTCGCTGTTGGGGTTTGGATGTGTTACAACTTCGTCAGGTTTGGCCATCCGTTTGATACCGGATTGCTCCGGGACCCGAACGTCCAATTTGATACGCCGTTACTGGTTGGGTTATACGGGCTGTTGGCAAGTCCAGGGCGGTCCTTGTTTCTGTATGTCCCGATTGCTGGCGCGGGGATGCTCGCGCTGAAAGTGCTTGCCGGTCGTGATCGGTCGACGGCAATGCTTTTTGGTGGGCAGGTCGTCATGCTGTTGTTTGTGGTCGCCAAGTTGCATCAGTGGGATGGCGGCGAGAGCTATGGTCCGCGCTACCTAGTACCCGTGCTGCCATTCCTCACGATTCCCATTGCCGCTTGTTTCCCGCTTGACTTTCGACCGCGCTGGCGACGGTTTTTACCCATCACCATTGCGGTCAGTATTCTTGTGCAATTGCCAGGTATTCTTGTTGACTATTCGAAGGTACAGCAGGCATTTGCTAGGCGGACCGACCAGTATTCGATTCAGATGAGTCGCTACACCTGGCCGGCAGCGCCGCTCACGTTAAACACGCGCGCGGCGCTCCAGGGAGTGCCCCGGAACATAGCCTATCTGTTGGGTATCTCGTCTCCACCTGATGTTAGCACCACCGGGCAGGAATCTCAGCGTGATTTTTCTCAACAGTTCTCATTTAGTCTCGATTTCTGGTGGCTTTACCTTTTCTATTTGGGTGCGCTACCGGCTGGCGTGGCTCTCATCCTAGGGTTGCTCCCGCTGCTTATCGCGCTGCGATTGGTTCGATCGTTGTATCGCTCGGTGCACAGTTACGAGGTCTCACCTGCATGAGCCTGCCAAAGGGACTATACCGAGGTTCGGCTCCAGCGGTGGTCAGACGAGCGGCCCGGCTTGTCTTCCTGTTCAGTTTGTGCCTGTACGGTGCCACGACCGGCGGCAGCATGGCAACTGACATTATGGCGTACGAGGTCACGAAGGGAATCGTCGAGCGTGGCTCAGTTGCCATGTCTTACAACTTGTTTGAAATGGAAGCCCATCGCGGCATTGATGGACGCTACTACTCCCCCTATGGCCTCGGGCACGCGCTTTACTCAGTACCGTTTTATCTACTGGGACGAACCGCTGAGCGCTTCGGCGGCGGGGGTATTGGTCGCTCCGAGTCTCTCCGGAAAGGAGCGATGACAGTCGGCAGCGCCGTCGCCGCTGGGGCATCTGTGTGGCTGACATTCTGGTTTAGCTGGGCCCTTGTGGGACAGCGTAGGCCTGCCGTGATGGCCGCCTTGGCGCTCGGTTGCGCCACGGCGATGTGGCCCTACGCGAAATTCGGGTTCAATGCTCCTCTCGCGACACTGTGCGTTCTAACGGCCGTGTATGGGGCCTGGATTGGCGCTAGATTTCATCGGTTGTGGATGCTTGTACTCAGCGGTGCTGGTATTGGAGCTGCGCTCCTTGTCCGCCACGAACTGGTGTTAGTGGCGTTGCCGATCGTGCTATGGCTCATACTGGAATCATGGCCAGACATCCGTCGCGCCGTTCGAACCATCTCCGTGGTAGCTATACCGGCAGTTGTTGCTGTCATGATTACCGCCTACTACAACTGGATTCGATTCGGTAATCTGTTCGACACCGGTTATCTACGAGACCAAACGGCTGTATTCGGTTCGTTTTGGCAAGGCGTTGTTGGGCTCACCGTGAGTCCTGGCGGGTCATTGTTTCTCTATTCTCCGCTGCTTCTCTTGGGGATTGCTGCTCTGAACGAACTCCGCAAAGAGGACCGGCACACAGCGTTTCTACTGACTGGCGTAACTTTGATGCTGTTCTGCTTCTACGCGTCGCTCGGGCACTGGGACGCGGATCGATCGTATGGGCCCCGGTATTTGTTACCGTTGACGCCGTTCCTCTGCATACCGCTTGCCCGATGGTTTGATACTGGCGCTACGGGCGTCCGGCAGAAGATCGTCATGGTTGGGTTGGTGGTGAGCATATTGGTTCAACTCCCGGGCGTCTTGGTTGATTTCTCGAAGGTCGGCCATACCCCTGAAATCGGATATCAAACGCGTAACGTCCGCCGGTGGGAATGGCAGTATTCGGCGCTGGTTCTCAACGCACGTGCTGCGGTCAGCACTGTTCCTCAAAACATTCGATACCTAACGGGTGTTGCTCAGAGGCCTTCAACGGCTCCCGCAATGGGCCTTGCTCGAAACTTTTCCGCTCAATTTGCCTACAGTCTCGATTTTTGGTGGGTCTACTTGTATTTCTTGGGAGTCATACCCGCCGAGGTCAGTATCATCTTGGGATTATTGTCCTTCGGAATCACCGGCGCAGTCCTGATACGGCTCTGGAAAACTTAAGGCCGTTGAACCCCGTCTCGGTAAGTTTGCCGGGTCAGGATCACTTTGGCTGGTCCGTCTGTGTGACTGGGCGCCTAGGGCGACGTTCGTTAGTCCGGGCATGATGGCTTGAATTGATTGACCGCATCGCAGACGCGGTTGACCGATTCATCCGTGAGGCTAGGATGGAGCGGGAGTGAGAGGAGTTGGTGGCAGGCCGCATCGGCGACCGGGCATTCAGAGGGTGTGAACCGAGAAAAAGCTGGTTGCCGGGGCACCGGTGTTGGGTAATGCACGAGCGTGCCAATGCCGAGGTTCCGCAGATAGGTCCGAAGGGTGTCGCGCCGAGTCGACAGTACTGGAAACAGGTGGTAGACGTGTCCGGCATCGAGTTCAGGTGGAATGGCGACGGATGCTTCTATGAGACCGTGTCGATAAGCGGTCGCGATAACTCGCCGGCGTTCCGTTCGTTCGGCCAAGTGTGGTAGACGAGTTCGAAGGATAGCGGCCTGGAGTTCATCAAGCCGCGAATTGACACCGGTCTCGGTGTGCAGGTACTTAGCAGTCTGGCCACCATCTCTTAGGGCTGCCACGCGGTTCGCGAGTGGACTGCTGTTCGTACACATGGCGCCGCCGTCACCCAGTGCACCGAGATTCTTTGTTGGGTAAAAGCTGAACGCTGCTGCTTCCCCGAATGTGCCAACCGGCTGACCACCACAGGTGGCCATGTGTGCTTGGCAGCAGTCCTCAACGACCACTAGATCATGACGCGCCGCAACCGCCATTAATGCTGGCATGTCGGCACTCTGACCATAGAGATGCACCGGTACAATCGCGGCGGTTTTCGAACTGACTGCGTCGGCCACCGCCGAGGGTGACAGAGTCATGCGGTCTGCATCGATGTCAGCGAAGACCGGTTTTGCTCCGGTCATTACGATCGCCAGTGCTGTGAATGCCGCTGTCAGCGGTGTCGTAATAACCTCGTCGCCAGGCCCAACGCCGAGGCCCCTCAAGGCTAAGGCCAGTGCGTCTGTTCCACTGCCGACGCCGACGCAATGAGTACTGCCTGTCGCGCCGGCAAATTCCGTTTCGAAAGCTTCCATCTCTTGGCCTAATTCAAAGATACCGCGGTGCAGAACACGATCGATCGCAACGCGCACCGCACCGATGTCGTCGGGAACTAGTTGGAGAAAAGGAAGCTCCGGCAGTACGTTGACGCTGGACGATTTATGAGACATCGCTTACGTAGTGTGCCAGATGATTTTGATAGAACGCCACGGTTCTGGCCAATCCCACGTCTAGGGAGGTCATTGGCCGCCATCCCACCGTCCGTGTAAGTTTTGAGCAATCCGCGTAGAAATCTCCTATATCGATCGCTTTCTTCTTTAGCGGCCATTCCACATGTCGCACCCGTCCGGTTCCTGCCACTTCTAGGAGCTTCGTTGCGAGATCTCGAAGATTGATTGCTTCGGAACCACCGACATTGTAAACGCCGCCGTTACACTCTTCGGACGTTCCTGCTCGGAGAAAGGCATCGACCGCATCATCGACAAACACGAAATCTCTGATTTGCGATCCGTCACCATAGATCTCGATTTCACGATCTTCAACTGCCAATCGAATAAACCAGCCGATGAAGCCCTGACGATTGTGCTTTATCAGTTGCCGCGGCCCGTATACGTTCGTCAATCGCAGTGAGCAACTTCGAACACCGAAAACGTCGTTGTAGACGAGATGGTAATACTCACCGGCTGCCTTATTAATGCCGTTCACGTCCACTGGTCGCACGAGATGGTCTTCTGTGACCGGTAAGCTATCGGGCTGACCGTAAACTTGGCGTGTTCCAGCGAAGACGATCTTTGCGGCGGGATTATGTTTCCGGCACGCTTCTAACAACGACAGTTGACTTCGGCAATTAATTTCGAGATCGGTGTAAGGGTCATTCATGCTGTCGATATGACTCACCTGTCCGGCAAGGTTGAAGATCACATCTTTGTCGAGGACCAATTTGTCGATGGCACTGTTATCTCTGACATCCGACCTGTTCACGGCCACGCGATCTTCGATACCGAAGATATTAAAAAGATTGCCTCCATAGTCGGGAATAAGAGAATCGATGATGGAAACATCGGCGCCAAGGTCGACGAGTCGTCTTGCGAGATTACTCCCAATGAATCCGAGCCCACCCGTGATCAACACGCGACAATCACGATAGGACTCTCCATGGACCCGTGTCATTCTGGATCCTTTACGCGTGAGGAGAGGGGAGTTGAAGACCTCGAGGCTACGATTTGTTCACGCCGCCAGACGAGTGCGAGCCAGAGTTTAAAGACATCCGTAACAGTGCGGAGAATCCGCCGGACGTTAAAGAATTGCGAGCGTCCGTACGCGCGGTGGTAGTGATGCACAGGAACCTCAGTTACTAGTACACCGACATCTTTTACCTTCTTCATGAGCTCGAGGCAGATGACACCGCTGTTCTTTTCAAGTGTGATCTGATCAAAGATACGGCGACGCATCAACCGGAAGTCACAATCAACGTCTCTGAGGCGAAGCCCGAACAGGGTCTTTACAAGATAGTGATACAGACGTCCAATGATGATCCGATGCAAGGGATCGGATCGGCTAATCTTGTAGCCGTTAACGAAGTCGACCTCCGGTGTGAGATGCTGCCAAAGCCTTGTCATTTCTCGGGGATCGTATTGCGCGTCCCCGTCGGTATAGAAGATGACATCCTTGGTGGCGGATGCGAAGCCTGTGCGTAGTGCGGCACCGTATCCTCCGTTTCGCGGATGGTGGATCACGCGAAGCCTAGGATAAAGCTGTTCCAGCTCCTCGAGGACGTCTCGGGTCGAGTCAGTACTGCCGTCGTTTACAACGATGATTTCGTAGTCCGTTGTTAGTTTTTGCGCCGTGGCAACGGCGGCTATGACCATGCTTCCGATGGTGCCACCGTCGTTGTACGCGGGAAAGAAAACGCTGAGACTGGCCTGTGGTTCAGACGGCTGAGGATGGGGCGTCATTCGGCGGCTGGCTTCCTAGCCAGACAGAGTATCGAACTTCCTATAGGAAGATCTATCAGACGCAATATTCCCGCTTCAGCCATGAGGATCAGCGAAAGCAATCCATTCAATGGTGCAGGCGGCATTCGAAAGTCGCTTTGCGTTCCTGACTTCGTTGCCAGACTGCGTACGCGCTGCAACAGTCTAACTACGAGCATTGGTAATAAGATCGAAGCGTTCGTGTGGGTGATTCTCTCGACCCGAAAGCCCGCCCGCTCAAGTCCTGAACCAAGGCGATTACGTGAGTACCGGCGACGCTCTCCGACGAAGCGCGAATGATTCCCTGTGAGCATGCTCATGGCCGGAACATTGACAATTATTGCACCTCCCGGGCGCACGAGACGATACATCTCATTAATGGCAGCCTGCTCCCTTCCATCTTCAAGGCAGTACAAGACGTCGAAGGAGGTTGCCACATCGAAGCTATCATCGGGGAAAGGTGCTTGTGTGGCTGAGGCGCACGCGACTCGGTTGTGCCCCGCTTCTAGAGCGAAAGTGATGCCGGTCCAAGTAAGATCGAAGCCGAACGTAAGGCCATATTCTCGAAGGATCGTCAAATTTGCACCCGTACCGCAACCACAGTCGAGAATACGAGGCCGGGAAACGCCTTTTGTAGCTTCTGTAAGGAAGGGCTTAACAAACAGACGAAAGCCGCGATACCAGAAATGCCTTCGCTCCGCCTGGTGTGTCGCTCTTAGTAAATCGTCCACCTCATAGAGATTCTAGCCTTTCTTGTGCCCTCGTAGCCGATGTGGGATCGGATGGATTTGGTATAGTGCGGCCGATCGATTGCGATGGAGATAACGCGCCGCCTACGGCTTCTGAACGATGAGTTGACGAGTCGAGTGGGAGTAGGCCTTCTTCTCATTCTGGTCTTCCTGCTCTCGTTGCCAGCTGTTACCACCCGCCTCTACTCGGCCGATGAGATCGAGTATTTTGCCTTTCTTCGCTCTTTGTGGTTTGACCAAGACCTGTCGTTTGAAAACGAGTATCAGTATTTCTATGACCGAGGGATCGCCCACGCGTACGGCTTTCACGAAACCTTCCTTGAACTCCGCACCGAAACTGGCCTTCGGTATAACTTCGGCACGATCGGCTGTGCCATTCTATGGGCCCCAGCCTATGCAGTTGGGCATATGGTGGCGCTTACAATGCGGTGGCTTGGGTCTGAGGTGTTAGCCGACGGGTTTTCCCAGCCCTACTTGTCGGCAGTGGCATACGGTTCGGCCGTCTACGCCTTCCTTGCGGTTGTTATTTCCGTGGCAGTAGCACGACGTTTGGTGGGCGGCGGCATTACCACTGGGCTCTTGATGTGGTTGGGCACACCTTTATTGTTCTACACATACATCGCGCCGGGGATGTCGCATGCATGCTCAGCGTTTATGGTGGCGGTGTTCGTTCTGGTTTGGCTGCGCGTCCGACGAGCTTGGTCCCTGCAGGGGCTCGCAGTACTTGGTGCTGTGACGGCACTCATGGCGATGGTTCGAGAGCAAGATTTGCTACTGGTGATTGGGCCGATTGCAGATTTCATTTGGACCGCCATCACCAGAATTCGCATTTCTAGTGATCGAATCAGATCGGCGCAACAGTGGTTTACCGCTTCCATCGTTGGCAGTTTCGTGTTTGCGATCGTCTACAGTCCGCAGGTGATCAGTTACATCGTATTAAATGGCCGGCTTGGTCCTTCAAATGTGACTACCGGAAAAATGAATTGGTTGGCGCCCCACGCACTGCAGGTACTGTTCTCTCTGGAGCACGGCTTGTTCTTGTGGACACCTCTCTTGTTCGTAGCGTCTGGTGGCCTGCTTTGGCTGGCGTGGTCAGGATGCGGTGGGTCAGCCGACCGAGCCGACATGCGGCGGATTGGATTGCTTCTGTGTCTGATGGTGCTGACTCAAGTCTACGTGACAGGCAGCGTTGAGTCATGGACGTCAGCCGGTGCGTTCGGTCAGCGTCGCTTTGTCGGACTAACCGTTGTGTGGGTCTTGGGACTGGCAACACTGTTCAAGGTCACACGTGCTGGGACTCGTCGCCTCCTGTGGGGTGTTTGTGCACTGAGCGTGTGGTGGAATCTCGGTCTGATAGCGCAGTTTGGTGCTGGCATAATGGATCGGCAGCGGCTGGAGTTAGCTCGGAATGCTCACGGAACCTTTATCGAGGTTCCCCGTCGGTTACCGGAGCTCGCGTATCGTTACGCCTTTGATCGGCAATCGTTCTACGCTCCCAAGACGCCGTGAAGAGGTGCGCTCGCGATGTAGGTCGGCTTCGCTAGGATTCTGGGATTAGTGTGCGGTTACTGTATCTCTCGGACATCCGTTTTCCACTTGAGCGCGCGAATGGCGTCCAGACGATGGAGACCTGTGCTGCGATGGCTCGTCGTGGACACAAGATCAACCTGGGGGTGAGACCGGACACGAAGAGTCCTCCCCGTGACCCATTTGCTTATTACGGGTTTCCACCACTTTCTGGCCTCAAAATTCGACGAGCACCGGCTCTTGGCACGATGTGGCTTAGACGAGTTCAATATCTTGTACAAGTTCTTGTCTGGATTAGTGAGTTCAGAAGGGGTGGTGTGGTCTTCACTCGCGACCTCGGCGTTGCCTCACTAATATTGCAGTTCTCCCGGAAGCTTCGCCCGCCGTTAATTTACGAGTCGCATTGCTTTGCACCCACTGAGGCTGCCCAGCGATCACAAGCACTATCGACAGCACGGGTCGTGTCTCCGAGGAAGCAGAGACGCCTCATGCGGCGGGAAGGACGTGTGTGGTGTGGTGCTGACGGATACATTGTAACTACGACCGGGAATCTAGCTGAGCTTGAAAGACGATTCGGAAAAAGGTTGCGGGTGGCGGTGATTCCAAACGGAACACGCCTTCAACCGGACCGGAAATTTGAAACTCTTCATCCTATACCGCCGCTCTGTGTGGTCTACGCTGGACATCTCTACCCTTGGAAGGGTGTGGACGTGCTGCTGCAGGCACTTGTCAAACTCGAGGGCGTGAACGCAACAATAATTGGAGGCGATGCAGCCGAGCCGGACTTTCAACGCCTCCAGGATACCAGTCGAAGTATTGGGCTTGGCTCACGAGTGGAGTTTGTGGGCATGGTTGAGCCTTCGAGGGTGAGTGGATTGCTAGCCAAGGGTGATGTTCTGGTCTTGCCGAACGTAGGCGCTGAACCTACTGTTAACCATACCTCCCCACTCAAATTGTTCGAGTATATGGCTGCTGGCAAACCGATTGTTGCATCGAATTTACCCTCCATTCGTGAAGTGTTGCGAGATGGTGAGAATGCTGTACTCGTTGAACCAGGTAGCCCAACGGCGCTTACCAGCGGACTTCGCCGGGTGCTTGAGGATCGGAAGTTGGCAGAGCGGATTGGAAGGCGGGCTTTTGATGAGGTTGCTGAATACAGCTGGGATTGTCGAGCGGAGCGTGTAGAGGCTCTGCTGAATGAAGTTATGAGTGGTGTTCAGTTAGACGATTCTCAACGGGCGAGTCCGATGTGATTTCCAGGAACTTGCTCTCTCTTGTACGATGTCCGGACTGCCGAGGCTCTCTTTTCGGACAATCTGAGAATCTTCTGTGTTCTAGCTGTGGGCGCGCATTTCCGAGCGCGTCACCGGACTTTCTTGACTTGAGGCCGACCCGAGAGTTCGCGGACACCACGGTATACCAAGACGAGGCGCTACACGCTGATGCTCGCTATGACATTGCTAGTACACCGGTACTGTCAGCAAGACTTCGCCAGGATCTTTTACGAAAGTTTCTTAAGATCACGCCGCGCGACCGTCTGATCGATCTCGGGTGTGGAAATGGACGGTCGCTCTTGTGGAATCGAGAATTGGGCGCGTGGAGTGTAGGTGTTGATGTGAGTTCATTTTTTTCATCGGAGGTTCGTCAAGTCGCGGATCTAGTAGTCAGTGATCTCAGATGTTTGCCACTAGCGAATGCTAGCTTCACGAAAGCGGTTTCGTTAGATGTGTTAGAGCATCTTTCACGAGACGATCTATCGCTGATGCTTAGTGAAACCGCACGCGTATTATCGGTCGGAGGACAGTTCTTTGTATACAGTCACGTAATGACCAATTCATCCTTAGCATTTGGTTTGCGTGTCATCAATACGTTCGCGCGTTTTCTTGAGCGGGTGGGCGTGCTCGACCTAGCTCACGAACGCCTTCGCAAATCCGACCATCGCAATCCCCTTGCAGATCTCGACGACTTACATCGAATGCTTCGTAAGCACCGGTTACACGTCATTAAGATTCGTTACTACACGCCCCTCATCGGTGCGTTCATCGAAAACATATTGGTTCGGGTTGGTGAACAGTTCTTGCGTCGAAGAGCAAAACGTCGGTCGGACGGTCAAGACACAGCTCGACCGGGAGAGTTGGATCGTGTTGTTCGGACTGAGGCGAGGGCTTGGATTGAGAAGCGTGGTGTGATCTACCACAGCTTGCGGTTGGTGACTTGGTTGATGAAGCTTGATCTCCTGTTGTTTGGCCGTATCAAGAGCGGTCCTTTCTTTGCACTGATCGAACGAATGCCTGATCCCAATCCTAGTTCGCCAGGGATTCTCGCTGAGTGATGCGCATCCTGTATCTAGCGATTGATCAGAGAGTTCCGGGGACAACTGGCGGTCCTGTTCACGTTGCCCAGGTGGTGACTGGGCTTGCAGCACTCGGGCACGAAGTGCATGTCGCGATTACCCCGGGAAAGGAGACGCTTCCGGACAGTCCAGTGCATTGGCATTTCATACGGCCTCCGTTGGGCTGGCGTCAGCTTCGATGGATGCGGCTTCGGCGTGTTGAGGCCCTTGCACGAAAGCTTAGGGCTGACGTTGTTATCGAACGGTATTACAACTTCGGTGGGGAAGGTGTATGGGCAGCCGCACGAACAGGTGCTCTGGCTGTATTGGAGGTCAACGCGCCCATTATTGATCATCCTGGATCCCTTAAACGGTGGATCGATCGTGCTCTCGTCTTTGAGCCAATGCGGCGATGGCGAGAATGGCAGTGTCGTCACACTAATCTATTTGTCACGCCTAGTACCAGTATCCTGCCCCAATGGGTTGAGCCGCACCGGGTAATCAGGCTTGAATGGGGTGCCGATACCGCCCGATTCACTCCTGAAGCCCGGGGCGATGTACCGTTTCAGCGTGAGACTGGAGACACGGTCGTCATCTTTGCTGGGGCCTTTCGACCTTGGCATGGCGCTATTCACCTTGTGCGTGCGATTTCGCGTCTGCGCAGTCGTGGAAGGAATGACATCAAGGCGATTTTCGTCGGCGATGGCCCAGAGCTTGGGCGTGTGCGCCGCGCCGCGCGCCGCGTTGAGGGCATAGTGTTTGTGGGTCGATTGTCGCACGGTCGGATGCCGGCTTGCCTTGCCGCCGCCGACATCGGCGTTGCTCCGTTTGATGTTGAGGCCCATGGACCGTTACAGCTGGATTTCTACTGGTCACCATTGAAGGTGTTTGAGTACATGGCTGCAGGACTGCCGGTCATTGTGCCGAATATCGAGCGCCTGAGTAAATTGTGCCGAGATGGTCGTGAAGGTTTCACCTACGCTGCGAACGATGCTGACGGCCTAGCGAATGCAATCGAGCGACTGGCGGATGCGTCAAATCGCGATGAACTCGGCCGCGCCGCTAGAAAGCGTGTGGTCGAAGAGTATGGGTGGGATGTGCACTGCCGGCGGTTGTCAGAGGCACTCTATGAGCGTTAGCCAAGGGTGTCGGCATGCCTTCGTGGCTCTGCTGAGATTGTCCTTAACATAAACATATCGGTTCATGGTTCTAGATACGCCAAGCGGAGTAACAAAGTAGAATTTTATTGGTGAACTACTTCATCGTGGTCGCTGAATGGACGCTATGGCCAGTCGCTACACGTATCTCATCACTATTTTTGTAATCGCTTCTGCGGTGCTGGGCGCAACCTCGTGCGCGCGTGATACGCAATTCAAGGGCACGCGGTCGCAAGGTTCTAGACTGCCGGACCCAGAGCCAGTAGAACTCGCTGAGGCCGATCAAGGAATTACTGATCTGCGAGCACGTGCTGAACAAGGCAACGCGGAAGCACAGCTTGGGCTTGGGGGGATGTATTTTTCCGGGCGGGGGGTGCCGGAAGATGCGGCCGAAGGGGTGCGGTGGTGGCGCCTTGCGGCGGAGCAAGGGCATCTGCCGGCGCAGACCGGACTCGGGGGGCGGTATTACAACGGGCGAGGCGTCGTGCGAGACGAGGCCGAAGCGATACGGTGGTATCGGCTGGCGGCCGAGCAAGGCGATGCGGAGGTGCTGGCCTGGCTCCTCATGACGGCGGAGCAAGGCTCGGCTGAAGCACAAGTGAATCTTGCGGAGATGTATGCCGACGGTCGGGGCGTCATGCCGGACGTCGCCGAAGCGCTGCGGTGGTATTTGCAGGCGGCGGAGCAAGGTGATGCCGCGGCCGCGGCGTGGGTCCACCGGATAGCGGAGCAAGGCAATGTTGAAGCGCAGCTTGGGCTTGGCGGGATGTATTTTTCCGGGCGGGGGGTACCGGAAGATGCGGCCGAGGGGGTCCGGTGGTGGCGCCTTGCGGCGGAGCAAGGCCATCTGCCGGCGCAGACCGGCCTTGGCGGCAGGTACTTTAATGGGCGGGGTGTGGAGCAGGATGTGGCCGAGGCTTTCCGGTGGTA
>DASCOS010000029.1 GCA_036012125.1 Vicinamibacterales bacterium
TCCGTCCGGTGCTAGTGCTGAGTTCGATCGTGCCGCAGCAAAACTTCCTCGGTATCTTGATCGACAATTCACGCAGCATGGAAATCGCTGATCGTGACAATGAGCCTAGACACACCTTCGTCGACCGGAACTTTGAATCGGAGACCAGCAGGCTTCGTGCTGCTCTGGCCGATCGCTTCGCTTTGCGCTTCTTTAAATTCTCATCCGCCACCGAACGGTTAACCGACCTCAACGAACTCGATTATGAAGGCACCCGAACCGACCTGGGATCAGCGCTCAACCGCGCGCGTGACGAACTGAGCGGGGTCCCGCTATCGGGCCTAGTTGTCGTCAGCGACGGCGCCGACAATTCCGAATCGGTGCTAACCGAATCGCTACGCGGCCTCAGTACCGACGGAATTCCCGTCTATACGGTTGGCTTGGGTCACGAGGCGTTTGAGCGAGACATCCAGTTAAGTCGAGTTGAGATGCCTCGCTCGGTGCTTCAGGGTACGTCGCTAGTCATCGATGTAGTCATTGGCCAAGTTGGCTATAGCGGCACCTCGATCGTTGTCCAAGCTGAGGATGAGGGTCGGCTTGTCAGCACGGAGGACGTTCAGCTACCAGCCAATGGTGAACCGGCAACAGTCCGAATGCGGCTCACAGCGACCGAGACAGGCCCTCGGATCTTCCGTTTCAGCGTCCCTGTTCAGGCGGGTGAAATGGTGACGCAAAACAATGTGCGGGAGGTGCTGATCGTCGTCGAAGACCGCCGAGAAAAAATCCTCTATTTCGAGGGGGAGCCACGGTTTGAGGTGAAATTCGTCCGACGCGCTGTCGCTGACGACGAGAACTTGCAAGTCGTCGTGCTACAACGTACCGCCGACAACAAGTATCTCCGACTCGATGTCGACGACGCTGACACTCTGGTCGGTGGCTTTCCGAAAACCCGAGAGGAGTTGTTTCAGTATCGCGGGCTCATCCTCGGTAGTATCGAGGCGAGATATTTCACGCCCGACCAGCTACGAATGATTGCCAGCTTCGTCAATCAGCGCGGTGGTGGTTTCCTCATGCTTGGCGGTCGTAGTGCGTTCGCGGAGGGTGGCTACGTCGGCACGCCGATCGCCGACATTCTTCCCGTTGTTCTTGGTGAACCACTGTTAATCGACGGTGAACCGGCTTTCACTGAAATCACCGTTTCGCCGACGCGCGCTGGGCAGACTCACCCAGTGATGCAAGTGGACGACACAGAGGAAGCTTCAGCCAAACGGTGGAAAAACTTGCCCGCTGTTTCAAGCCTCAACCCGATCTTTGAGACCAAGCCAGGTGCGACGACTCTGCTCACCGGCACCAGTGAATCTGACGAGCGCATAGTTCTTGCCTTCCAACGCTACGGTGCGGGTAAAACACTGGCATTGCCGATTCAGGATTCCTGGATGTGGCAGATGCATGCTGATGTCGCGCCCGACGACATGACGCATGAACTATTCTGGCGCCGGATGCTCCGCTGGTTGGTGGACGGCGTGCCTGACCAAGTCGTCGCCAGTGTCCGACGTGACCACGTAGAGCCCGGCGAACCAATTGAACTGTTGACTGAAGTTGTCGATGGCACATATTTAAGAATGAACAATAGCCAGGTGATTGCCGAGATGACATCACCCTCTGGCGACTTCGTGGAGATACCGCTCGACTGGACGACCGAGCGCGACGGTGAGTACAAAGGTCATATCACGCCAACCGAGGAGGGGCTCTACAGAATCCGCGTTGAAGCAACTAACAACGACAACCTCGTTGGAACAGACATGGCGTATTTTTTCGCGTCTGCCAGCGACGACGAATTCTTCGACTCAGCCATGCGTGCTCCACTCCTTCGTCGGATCGCAGACGAAACCAGTGGTCACTTTTATACCGTCGACACCGTGGAGTCGCTACCTGAGGACATCGCCTACACCGGTGCTGGTATCACCATCGTTGAAGAACTCGAACTCTGGGATATGCCGATCCTACTGCTACTACTCATCGTGCTCGTTGGAAGCGAATGGGGATACCGACGGATTAGGGGATTGTCATGAACCGCAAAGGGTTGGTGCTACTCAGCCTAATGTTGGCTACCGGCCTGCCCATATCGCTGTCGGCTGAGCAAAACCACGTAATCGTGGTCTCCGGGCTCGGCGGTGCCCAAGAGTACCGCGACCGGTTCTACGAATGGAGCATCCAACTTGTCGACGCTGCAATTGACCGGCACGGGATTCCGGCTGACCAGGTAGTTTTTCTCGCTGAGCAACCTGACCGTGATCCCGATCGGATTCGGGCACGGTCGACTTGGGAAAATATTCAGACTGCGATCACCGAGGTGGCCGAACATGCGGCGTTCGATGATCTGGTCCTGATTGTCTTAATCGGACACGGTTCATTTTCAGGGAGCGTATCCCATTTCAACCTGCCCGGCCCAGATCCGACAGTTGTCGACTTCGCCGTTGCTCTCAACGAACTTCGCGATCAACAAGTGGTGTTCGTCAACACGGCGACGGCTAGTGGTGAGTTTATCGCGGGGCTCTCTGGCCCTAAACGCACGATCATTACGGCGACCAAGACTGCGCGCGAGCGCAACGAAACAATATTTGGCGAGTTCTTTGTTGAGGCGTTCGCAGGGCGGGTGGTGCCGGAATTCGAAACGCCTACTGCCACCAACAATGTGAATGGAATAGCTATCGATGATGTAGCCGATGCCAATAAGGACGGTCGGGTCTCGTTGCTCGAGGCGTTTGACTATACGCGGCATCAAGTCGCGCGGGTATACGAGGAGAGTGGCCTGCTATTAACCGAACACGCAATGCTTGACGACAACGGCGACGGTTACGGCTCAGACGAACCAGACCCTCTCACCGCTGGCGCCGACGGACGGATCGCGCAAGCGCTCTTCCTCACTCCAAGCGGGAGACTCACCACGGCAGAATTAGAAACTGATGATCCAACTCTTATGGGACTCTACGCGGAGCGCAACGCGATTGAAAAACGCGTGTTGGCGCACCGGACATTAAGAGACGGCATGGATAGTGCAATTTACGAACAGGAACTCGAGCGGCTACTTATCGATCTCGCCCTCAAGAACCGCGAGATCAGGAACGCTGAAGATGAGGTGCCACAACCGTGAGGATAAGGTTACTCCCGGCCCGTTGGTTCGTTGGGATCGCAGTGGTCACGGCCGCTTTCAGCGTTGCCGCCAGTAGCATGGTGGCCGAAACACAATGGCGACGTGAAGTCGTGTCACTTGACGCGGCGAACACCGCCTACGATGGACGGTTTACTTTCGTTCGGCTGCAGTACGGTATGGCCCTCGGTAGGTTCGGTGGCCGAGGGCTTCCACCATGGGCGCATGATTACCCACGCGCCGAGCGTAATTTTATGAAGATTCTCAATGAGATCACTGGCCTTACACCGTTTCTTGGACCAACTGGCGGTAACATTCTTCGACTCGGCGATCCCGAACTCTACAAGTACCCTCTGGCCTACATGTCGGAGCCTGGCTTCTGGACGATGACCGAGGAGGAGACGCTCACCCTGCGTCACTACATCGAAAAAGGCGGTTTTCTCATTTTCGATGATTTTCGAGGGCGGCACTGGTACAACTTCGAAAAGCAGATTAACCTTCTACTACCAGAGGCATCCCTCGTCGAGCTTGACATCTCACACCCGATCTTTCACTCGTTCTTCGAGATTGAGTCGCTCGACTTTGTCCAGTTCTACCGGCGAGGTGGTCGACCAAGTTTTTTTGGTGTCTACGAGGATAACGAACCCACGAATCGTTTACTGTTGATTGCAAACTACAACAACGACATCGGCGAATATTGGGAGTACTCGGATACGGGATTCACGCCGATCGAGCTGTCGAATGAAGCATACAAACTCGGCGTGAACTACATAATTTATTCCATGACTCACTAGATATGTCTGTTCAGCTCTGCACAAAAGGGTAGAAATCACATACACACTGAAGTCACGAAATTTGTCTAGCTCGGAGGTGGGACGCGTGGAAGCATTCGAAAATCAACCGCTTGACCTTGAATCACCTGACGATGTGGCGCTCGCCGACCGTATGAAGGCCGGCCGTGCCCAGATTATTTCTGAAATCAAGAAGCAGATTATTGGACAGGACGAAGTGATCCACGAGATCCTGCTCACCCTGTTCGTTGGAGGTAATAGCCTGATCGTCGGCGTGCCGGGTTTAGCCAAGACACTCATCATCCGGACAATGGCTCAGGTTCTGGACCTCAAGTTCAACCGGATTCAGTTTACGCCGGACCTGATGCCATCAGACATTACTGGTACCGACATCATCCAAGACGACCCACAGACCGGCGGGCGCAAGATGGTCTTTTCACCAGGACCAGTTTTCACCAATATCCTACTAGCGGACGAGATCAACCGGACGCCTCCCAAGACTCAGTCGGCGTTGCTTGAAGCAATGCAGGAACATCGCGTTACGATTCAGGGTCGCACCTACACCCTAGAAGAGCCGTTCTTCGTTTTTGCTACCCAAAATCCGATCGAACTCGAAGGCACCTATTCCCTGCCCGAAGCACAACTCGACCGATTCATGTTCCATATCATCATTGAACATCCACCTGAAGACGAGGAATTCGAGGTCGTCCGAACCACCACGTCGATCCAGAACCCTCAGTTCTCACATACCATCACCGGCGACGATCTCGTGAAATTCCAAGAACTTGTCCGTAAGGTGCCGGTTTCAGAGCCGGTCATGCGCTATGCCCTCAATCTAGTCCGCGCGAGCCGTGCCGATAAGGATGGACCCGACTTCGTAAAGAAATGGATTGCGTTTGGTGCTAGCGTTCGTGCTGCTCAGTACCTCGTGCTGGGAGGAAAGGCGCGGGCGCTTAATGAGGGCCGTTATCACGTAAATTTCGATGACATCCGGGCATTGGCGCATCCCGTACTCCGGCACAGGGTCTTAACCAATTTCCACGCAATGTCAGAGAGTGTCACAACGGATCAAATCATTGATCAGCTTTTAGATACGGTGACCGTGCCGACTTCGGGGATGTAGGAATCATGGCGACCCAGAGACACACCCTCATTCCAGGGGCGTCATTCGTCGACCCGAAGGTGTTGGCCCGAATAGGTAATCTTGAACTTCTGGCCCGCATACTCGTAGACGGCTTCATTAACGGCATCCACAAGGCGTCTTCCCTAGGTGTGTCAGTTGATTTCGCTGAACACCGCGGCTACATGCCTGGCGACGACATTCGTCGTATTGACTGGCGGCTTTACGCTCGGACCGACCGCTATTACGTAAAGGAATTTGAAGCCGACTCGAATGCCAACTTCTCGGTAATCCTAGATGTCTCGAAGTCAATGGGGTTCTCAAGTGGAGGACTCTCGAAACTTGACTACGCGAAGTTTTTAGCTGCGTCGCTCACCTATCTGGCGAACCAGCAACGGGATCGCGTGGGTATTGTCACATTCGACAGCGAAATCATCGAGCGAGTGCCTCCATCGGCGAAGCATCTTGATGTTGTATTCCACACGATTGATCGTGCGATCGCTGGCCGACCAGGCCTGCTTGGAGATCCGCTGTTTCGGATGACAGAGTTTTTTAAGCGGCGTGGAATCCTCGCTTTGATCTCTGACTTCTACGAAGAACCAGATACCATCCTCAGCGCAGTAAAACAATTTCGTGCTCAGGGGCACGACGTGATGGTCTTCCACGTTCTCGACCCGGCTGAACTCGAGTTTCCGTACGATACCGCTTCCAGTTTTGAAGACATGGAGAGCGGTGAGCGGATTCCGATCGTGCCCGAGAACCTCCGCGAACAGTATAAGAAACTCATTGAAGAACATACGTCGGCACTTGCAAAGTCCTTCACCGAACAACAAATCGACTATGCGGTGTTCAACACCTCAACGCCAATTGACTACGCGCTGTTTGCGTTTCTGTCGGCGCGTGAACGGATGGCGAGAGCCCGCTAATGGCATTTCTAGCACCGTTATTGCTCCTCGGTCTCGCCGCACTTGCGGTCCCAGTGCTGATTCATCTCACCCACCGCGAACGTGGCCAGGTTATTTCGTTCCCATCACTTATGTTCCTTGAGCGTGTGCCATATCGGTCGATGCGCCGGCAGAAGATCCGTAATTGGCCGCTATTCTTACTCCGCTGTGCCGCATTTATTTTGTTGATTTTGGCTTTCGCACGACCGTTCTTCACCGATACAACCAGCCTAGCCGGCACACTGAACGGGGGCAGAGAAATTGTCGTCCTGCTTGATCGTTCGTACAGCATGGGCTACAGCGACCGCTGGCAACAGGCTCAGGTTGCTGCTCAAGAGGAAATCAACACCCTGGGACCTAACGACTTGGCTACGCTAGTGCTTTTCGAACAGAACGCCGAAATCGGTGGACGTTCGTCAGTCAATCATGCCAGCGTGTACGCGGCGATCGCACGCGCTGAGGTCGGTGCAAATATCACGCGCTTTGGCCCTGCACTGCAACTGGCTAAGAGCATCCTCGAGCAATCTGAATTCACGGAACGCGAAGTGGTCCTTATTTCTGATTTCCAAAAAAACGGCTGGACCGGAGACGAGGCTGTTTCGTTCGAAGAAGGGATCCGACTCCGACCGATACCCATCGACGGAACTGATGCATTGAATGTGACGATAACGTCGGTAGCCTTCGAGCGTGAGCCGTTCTCGGCTGCTGAACAGGCCACCGCTATGGCTAGACTGGTGAACCAAAGCGACCTGAACGTTACTAATCTCTTGGTCGCCCTCGAGCTCGACGGACACGAAGTTGCAACGCAATTGATTGATATAGAAGCCAGTGGCACGGCTACGGTCAGCTTTGATCCGTTCATCGTGAGTGAAGACCAACTTCGCGGGACTGTGCGGATCAGTGATGACGCGCTACTACAGGACAACATGTTCCACTTCACGGTCTCATCCGGCCAGCTGGTCTCAGTCCTAATCGTTAAACCTGATGCAGCTACTCTAGACTCAAGCCTGTACCTCGAGAACGCCCTTGCCGTAGGCAATACGCCGACATTCGTCACTGAGACAATAACAGTTCGCGATCTCAATACAGATGTGCTGGAAGGACGGTCAGTCGTTATTCTAAATGACACTGCGCCGTTCGACGGCCCCACGGGGAATGCGCTGGTCAACTTTGTTGGCGCAGGCGGCGGACTATTGGCTGTCCTCGGTGAAAGCGTACGCTGGACGCCCGAGGCATCCGATGTATTGCCTGGCTCGTTCGGTACACCCACCGCTCGCCTCAGCAGTCGGAGCAACGTCCTAGGCTACGTTGACTACAGCCACCCAGTGTTTGATATCTTCAACGCCCCCCGCAGTGGAGACCTTTCATCAGCACAATTCTTTCAGCAGAGACCATTCACCGTCACTAATCCCGAGTCTGTACTGGCGCGCTTTGCCGATGGCTCGGTAGCGCTTGCCGAGCGCCGTATCGGGCAGGGTCACGTACTGGTGTGGGCGTCCACACTCGATAGTTACTGGAACGACTTGGCTCTCAAACCGGTCTATCTGCCCTTCGTTCATCAGTTGGCAAAGCACCTTGGCAAGTATGTCGAACCAACCGAATGGCATACCACGGCCCAGTTACTCGATGTGGTGAGCATGTACGCGGCGCGTGGCCATCGGCTCGAATTCGGGCGAGATGACCCGGTCGCGGTCGCACCGACCGGGGCGCGGCTGCCGATCACAGGCACTGATTCCTCCGTGTTCCTTGAATTGACTCACCAGGGATTCTACGAAATACACACACCTGGTGCCGTTGTCGACGTGCCGCTCGCCCTCGCCGTTAACGCTGATCGTAGCGAATCAGACCTGGCAACACTCGACCCCCAAGAACTGGCCAGTTCGGTTACTGGACGGGCGGTTACTGAAAGACTTGGAAATCTGGTACTGCATGAGCGGAGTCCCGAAGACGCGGAGGAACAGCAGGCATTATGGCGGTATCTGCTTGTCGCGGCACTTCTGCTCCTGACTGCCGAAACTGTGCTCTCAAACCAGCTATCGCAAAGGGTGCGGTAGGCACTGTTAATAAGCGGCGCGTCCGTGGATAGCTGCGCCGATGGACCGGAATGAATGGCCGCAGGATGTTCTGCGAAGCTAGGCGAAAATGTGAGATAACTTGGGCACACGGATATGCTGTTAACTGGCCATCAATCGCAATCCCCTCGTGAAGACCTCTTTCGAGTCATCCGTCAAGTCCGTCAACGTTGGCGGCTTAAGATCGTGTTGCGTGGCCTGGCCGTCATGGTCACGGCCGGCATTGTAGCCTTTTTACTTTCGGCCTTCGGCCTTGAGTATTTCCGCTTTAGTGCCCCAGCAATCATTACGTTCCGGATACTTACTTACCTGACGCTGACGTTGCTTCTCGTCTGGTCACTTCTGCTTCCGCTGTCGCGCCGAGTCTCGGACGAGTCAGTCGCGCTATACCTCGAGGAACACGAACCATCCCTTCAGGCGAGCGTCTTAAGCGCGCTTGAGGAAAGTGGTAAGCCCGATGTGTCCAGCCGCGTTGACATGTCGCCAGCGCTCATCCGGCGGTTGATCGAGGTAGCCGTCGAGAAGTGTGACTCGATAGATTCTGGACGCGCTGTCGAGCGACGCAGTCTTCAGCGCACATCAGGCGCACTGGTCGGGCTGGCTGTAACTTCAGCAATGCTATTGCTATTCGGCCCTGGTTATCTACGCCATGGTCTTTCGGCAGTTGCGTTTCCGCATCGGAGCATTGAGACTGCAAGCCCGTACAAGATCGTTGTGGCGCCTGGTAACGTAACAATCGCTCGTGGTACCGACCAAGTGATTACGGCCGAGCTCGTCGGCTTTGAGACCGAGAAGGTCGAGCTCTACTCTCGCTCCCACGCGAGTGTGCCGTACGAGCCATTGCCGCTTGTGACGGGCTTTAAGGAAAACCAGTACGAAGTGATGCTGTTTGACATTGGTGAAGCAACCGATTACTTCGTCCAGTCATCGGGTATCCGTTCAGAGGTCTATACAATTGAGGTCATCGACATACCCTTCGTCGAGCGCCTCGAACTCGAGTATCACTTCCCCCCGTATACCGAACTTCCACCGCGCACCATTGAAGATGGGGGCGACATCGCGGTCTTGCGTGGTACTGAAGTGCGGGTCCGTGCCGTGCCAACCACCGAGACCCTAGGTGGCCGGTTTGTGATCAATGAAGAGACGATTCTTCCGATGGACCGCCAATCCGATGGTTCGCTCAAGACGCGTTTTACAGTTGAAATGAACGGCTTTTATCGGATCGATCTCGAGGACCACGACGGTGTGATGATTACGGCGTCGTCACAGCACACAATTGAGGTACTCGATGACCAACCACCCGTCGTCGGTTTCGAGAAGCCAGGGCGTGACATAACGGCATCGTCCATCGAGGAGATTTTTGTTGAGGCTAAGGCCAATGACGATTTCGGCATTCAAGCCCTCGAGCTTGTCTATGCGATTAACGGCTCCGACGACAAGGTCCTTGAACTCTTCAACAACCCTGAAAATACGCCATACGACACCTCGGCCGGATACACATTTTTTCTCGAGGAATATGGTCTCGAGCCTGGTGATCTGATTTCCTACTACGCACGGGCACGCGATTCGGCAAATGGCGACAAGTCCAACGTTGGGACAAGTGACCTCTACTTTATTCAGATTCGTCCGTTCGGTAAGAACTTCCTGCCCGCTGAATCGCAGGCTGGCATGGGCGGGGGAGGTGGTAGTGGAGCTACATCGCCAGATGCTCTTTCACAACAGCAACGTGAAATCGTCTCAGCCACATTTAACATCGTGCGTGATCGCAGCAAATATTCTGACGAGGAGTTCCGGGAGAACGTCGTTTTCCTAGCGTTAGCGCAGGGCAAGCTACGCGAGGAGGTACAGACCCTGCTCGGTCGGCTGAACAGCCGTGTTGTAAATGTTGACCCAGCGTTTGTTGAAATCTCGGAGATCCTTCCACAGGCAGTGACGTCGATGCAGCGGGCTGAGGAGACCCTGCAAACCCAAAACGCCAAGGACGCACTACCGCCGGAGCAGCACGCGCTCAGAATGCTGCAGCGAGCCGAAGCAACCTACGAGGAAGTGCGTGTTGCTATGGAGTCGCAAGGTAGTGGTGGTGGAAGCGGAGGCCGCCAATCGGCTGCCGAGGATCTCGCTGATTTGTTCGAACTTGAGCTCGATAAGTTGCAGAACCAATACGAGACCCTGCAGAGCGCACAACAACAGCTGGCCGACACAAAGCTTGATGAAACACTCGAGCGGCTAAAGGAACTGGCGCGACGGCAAGAACAAGAGGCTGAGCGACAGCGTTTGCGTGCTAGGGGCCAGCGCACTGCTTCCTCAGGCAGCGGCGCGAGTCAACGTGCACTTGCCAACGAGACCGAAGAGGCCGCGCGGCAGCTTGAGCGGCTTGCCCGTAACGAATCCGACCCCGACCTAATGCAGGCCGCACAACAACTCCAGAAAGCGGCCGACGCAATGCGCCGTGCAGCGGTGGACCCAGGCGATAACGGCATGGCTGACGCGAGCACGGCACTCGAGCAATTGCGTGAAGCGCAGAGTCGGCTGGAACAGGAACAGTCGGGACGACTCAAGCGGAACATCGCAACTGCGCTCGACCGTGTCGACGCACTGGCCGAAGCCGAGCGTCAGGTTGCCCACGATGTGGCTCAACTCGACCAAGATGCACAAGTGCGCCGCACACAGGTAGGCCCGCTCATGGGACGTAAAGATCAAATGTCGACGGAGGTTGCCAGCCTCGAACGCCAACTCGATAACACCTCAGCCGAGTTTCGGCGTGACGAACGCGAAGCATCCCAACGCTTGCAGGCAGCTGCCGACTCGATCAGAAAGAACAAGCTGAAGGAGAAAATCAGATATTCGAAAGGGGTCATCCTGGGCCGCGCGCCAGAGTATTCCAGGGCGTTCGAACAACAAATTGGTGCGGACATTGAAGAGATCCGACAGGCGCTTAGCGAAGCAGAGGCAGCCATAGGACAAAATCCAGCAGACCAGTGGGCCGAAGCGCTTGAAGCAACACGTGATCTGATGCGAGGTGTCCAATCACTCGAGCAGCGGGTCGGTGAGGCAGCACGGCGAGATGGACCTGTTCAAGATGAGCAGCAACGTCAATCTCAGGGCGACCTACAGCAGGGTGGGCAAAGTGGCCAGGGACAGAGGGGTGGCGGTAATCGCACCGGTGTGCCGAGCCAGGGTGGCAACTGGACCCAAGCCGAGCCGAGCGATTGGAACGTAGGACCAGACCAGGTCCGACAGTTTAGCCGTGAATATCGAGAACAGGCAATGGATGCCCAAAAACTCAGGCAACTTCTCGAGCAGCAGGGCGTTACCGTGGATGATCTCGATGCTGTTATTCAAGCCCTGCGAGAGTTCGATGACCAACG